>JBGTCB010000851.1:0-7126 GCA_041748995.1 Saprospiraceae bacterium
CCAGCCGTTATGAGTATATCATCAGGGACCACCTGGGCAATGCCCGTATGATGTATACTGACCTCAACAATGATGGTATCATCGCCACCCCAACCGAGATCTTGTGGGAAGGTCAATACTACCCTTTTGGCCTTGCTCATAAAGGAGCATGGATGGATACTCCCGATAAAGAAGTCAATTACAAATACAATGGTATTGACTTGGCTTCGGATTTAGGATTAAATGTTAATTTAGCTACGTTCAGAACGCTGGACCCGGCTATTGGGAGATGGTGGCAGGTTGATCCGAAAGCCGAAGCAACCATGGGAATGTCCCCTTACGGGGCGATGAATGGAAATCCTGTTTCTTATGTAGATCCAGAGGGAGATTTGGCTTGGTTTGTTCCAGTTATTATAGGTGCTGTCATTGGTGGAACAACTGGTGGTGTCATTGCACATCAAAACGGGCAACCTTGGTGGAAAGGTGCCGCGATTGGTACCATTATCGGAGCGGGAGTTGGTTTAGGAGTTTCTGCTGGACTTTCTGCTGCAGGAGCAAACATAACTGGTATTTATACAGCAGGATTACAATCCACTACACTTGGCTGGAATATCACATCCAACGCCTTACTTACCTCCAATATCAACATGGCATCTAGTTTATTGCAAGGAAGTGAAGTTGATGGAATTCTTTCAAGTGGTGTAGTTGGCTTGGCAGCAGGAGGTATTGGTGGGGGTGTTGGAGGTAGCTTTGATGATGTTGGATTTGGTGCCAGCAGTAAGTTTTTCTCTAATAAAGCAATCAATGCAACTAATCTAATTACTGGTGGATTAAATGGTTTTGGTGATAGATATGTAAGTAGTATTCTGGCGGGTGAAAGTCGCAAGCAATCATTAATCAATGGTTTTTTTGGGCTTGGAGAAGGTTTATATTTTTCGCATTTTCTTGGTAATAAATTAGGAGATCTAAAAGGATCTTATAATGGTAAAATGTACAGCGGCTTAGCAGGCAGATACCTGAGTTCGGCCATTACTCAAGGAGGAACCTCAGTTCCAGGATTAAGTTGGTCAATTGCCACATGGCACGCAACAATAGCTGCAGGAATTTTCTCATATGGAGGTAATGGTGGTTCTGGTACTAGCAGAGGAGCTCGATTAGCTACTTGGTTTGGAACACAATCTGGATTAGGTATTCCATTTTGGTCTTTTGCATTTGGAATAGATAACTATTCCAGCGCAGTAATAACTCCTTTTGGACCTAGACGCTGGTTTAGATAGAAAGGAAAACTAAGCATCAATGAAGATTACATCATTAGTTAAATCTATCCTACTATTAATAGTGAGCATTACATTTGTTAATTGTAGTGCCAAGTTTCGTCTTTCAAAAGACAGGATTAAGGGCTACTGGCCAATGGAAAATGGTTTTGAGCTTTCAAAATTAATGGTTTTTAAAGTTGATTCTAGCAAAGGGGTGCCAGTAGAATACATAGAGAAACAAAAAGTATTGTGCTTGCTGTCATCTCGAGATTTTAACACATTGGATTCATCTGAAGTTTCCATGATATTAAATAATACGGGAGATTTAAAAAAGGATGGCTCAAAGAAGGGCATTAAATCAGTATTTTTTTGGAAGGAGAATGATAATGTCAGGTGGATAAAAGCTCCGGGGACATCAAACGATTTGGTTCAAACTTTACCTTTCAAATTTGAGCCATTAACTTGGTACAAAATAAATAACCTCTATCCCGCATCGTACGCGATGGAATACAAGATCTATTTTTATATAAATGAAAAAAGTGAGTTAAAGGATTTTCACTCACTTGAGATACCCGTGTATTAAACTAGAGTGGTTTTTATTGTCGTCCGTCTATTGAATAGCTTTAAGCTTGACATATTAATCATTGCATCGAGAGTATAAAAGAGTACATTGCTGATCATGTTCAGGAAACTTAGCAGAATCGTGGAGTCTCTTGAGCATGGCAGGATTCTTTATAAGTTCTCTATCATCTAGCTCACCCAAGAGGTAGCCCGCAGTGTGTCCAATAGCGTAGCCAATTTTTTTACAATATCAATAGTGGGTTAACCTCGTCTCTCATACTTAGCTCTATGGAATGATATGATTCGATTTACTTGGCCAGCTCTGCCGGAGAGAAGCCTTTGGCATAGCTAGGTTATACCATTCAATTCGTATTGAGTTTTATTTTACGATGGGGTCACTCAAAGCATCATGCATCCTGAGGGCCGGGTATTTTTTACCAGCCCCACTGCCAGCCGTTATGAGTATATCATCAGGGACCACCTGGGCAATGCCCGTATGATGTATACTGACCTCAACAATGATGGTATCATCGCCACCCCAACCAAGATCTTCTGGGAAGGTCAATACTACCCTTTTGGCCTTGCTCATAAAGGAGCATGGATGGATACTCCCGATAAAGAAGTCAATTACAAATACAATGGTATTGAATTGGCTTCGGATTTAGGATTAAATGTTAATTTAGCTACGTTCAGAACGCTGGACCCGGCTATTGGGAGATGGTGGCAGGTTGATCCAAAGGGGGAATATCTCCATGGGTATTCGCCATACTCGGCAATGAATAATAACCCAATTACCTACTATGATCCAGATGGGGATATTGCACCATTGGTTTGGGCAGCCATCGCAATAGCTGGAGGAGGTTTGAATGTCTGGAGAAACTGGGATCATATCCAGAATGGTGGCGGATGGGGAGCAGGATTTAAAGCTTTTGGAGTTGGAGCTACTGCTGCGGTAGTTGGTACAATCGCAGCACCAGTTGCTGCAACAGGCGCCACACTAGGCGCTACTGTGGGAAGTTTTGCAGCAGCTGGTGCAGTAGGAGGTAGTGTTGGAGGAGCTATTGAAGGATTTGGAAATTCTCTGTTCTTTTCTGATGGAGATATCTTCGATCATTTAGGTAACGGGATTACACATGGGGTTATTGGGGGGGTGGCAGGTGCGGCACTTGGAGCAACAACCGGAGGTATCGCCTTTTGGCTAAGACCACCAGGTGTGCAGGGTTCAGTACCACTAGGTCAAGGAAGTGGCTCTCTACTTGATGCTCAAAATGTGACAGGAACACCTACACGTCTATCCTCTGTAGCTGATGATGGATTTAGTGTAACAAGAGAAATAACGGTTTCAGCACCTAGGTCTGGTACTTTTTCCGTTTCAGACTGGACAGGGTATCCTTCAGGAATATCTAGACCCTCAGGACCGTTTAGATTATTACAAGGACAGGAATATAAGACAGCAAGAGCATTGGCCGATAAAACAAATGTTCAATTGAGAAGACAATGGGGATTGACAGGCAAACCTTATGATATACATGAAATACATCCAGTTAAATTTGGCGGAAGTCCAACAGATTTAGCTAATAAAATGATCTTACCTCGGGGTTTTCATCGCCGTGCTTTATCACCTTGGTGGTTAAGATTTCAAAGAGGTCTTTGATGAAAATGTTTATAATGAATGATTTTTATTCCAAATATGAATTTCCGCTTCGTAAGAAGACTGGAAATGAGGAAACTGAGATAAGAAATATAGAGGTAAAGCTAGGTTATGATTTACCTATGGATTACAAACACTTCTTAAATACTTATACAGAACATGAAATTGAAATATTCGATCATTCTGTTATCCTGTGGGATTTATTTGAACTGATAGAGATCAATGCGGATTACTTAATTTTTGAGGAATTTTCGGATGTTTTATCCATTGGAAGTAATGGGGGAGGTGAATGCATTGCATTGGATTTTATTGATGAAAAGCCTTCGGTTATTTTGTTTCCTTTTATTGGGATGGAAAGATCGGATTTTATAAAGATTGGAAACTCATTTTCTGATTTTCTGAGAAGATTAGACAACGGTATTGGTTGGTTCGATGATGTTACCGAATAATTACAAATAGGGGAGGTGGCCCAGCTGGAACACGATGGTTTGACACAAATGTTCTGCGGGACGGTCATAAATTTGGATTTTTGTTGAAGAACTAAGTGGAAGTGGAGCTACCGGGATTAGCAGGGTGGGTTTTTACATCCAATATTTCGAATAAGTTAGTTGGAAGAGGGCATGCAGGACAAGGATGGGGTGTCAGATTGGCAGCATGGTCCGGAACTCAGTCTGGCTTGGGAATACCATTCTGGTCTATTGCTCTTAGGAAAAAGAAATTACACTAATGCGATCACTACACCTTTTGGTCCTAAACATTGGTTTAAATGATATCAGTTATTCGCCTATTCTGTCTGTTTTGGTTTATTGGAATTCTTGCACTTTCAAGTAGTTCACAGAATGATCGAGAAGTAGCAAAAAGAGTCAATCAATATGACTCAATCGGAATGAAGCATGGATACTGGATCTGTAATTTGAAGCGGAATTTCAAGCCATCTAAGAATGATGATGCTTCATATTTTACAGTATTAATATATTATGACCATGGAAAAAGATTGACTCCCAATTTTAAACTTTCATATGGTTTACAGCGTCGTCAAATTTTGTACGATACTCTTGAAGAAAGATTAGAACATCCTATCTTACTTGATGGACGATACGAATTTATGCGAGGTAATTTCAAAAGATCTTATCTAGATCTGATCTTTGAGAAAGGTGTGATAAGGTCATCTGTAATTTTTTCTATTGACGATGAGTCGTATAGTACTTTAGAATACATTGATGGTGAAAATGGTAGGCCTTCATTTGTATACGATATAGCATTCACTGAAGAATCGATCCCATGGAAATATGTTCTGTGGAAGATTATTGATGATAAGAACTGGACAATCGTAGAAGAATCAGAAAAACCGATAGAAAATATTACGTATAGTGAGCTGCAAAGTCGATATTAGATCGTCATTTATCGAAATAGTTCCTTTACGAGTTGGTCAATACTACCCTTTTGGCCTTGCTCATAAAGGAGCATGGATGGATACGCCCGATAAAGAAGTCAATTACAAATACAATGCTTGCCCGCTGTAGTTTTTAACGAAGGCGGGGTATTGAATTGGCTTCGGATTTAGGATTAAATGTTAATTTAGCTACGTTCAGAACGCTGGACCCGGCTATTGGGAGATGGTGGCAGGTTGATCCGAAAGGGGAGATGTTGTACGGCCAGTCGCCCTATGCTTGGCCAATGAATAATCCTATAACCTATGCTGACCCTGATGGTGACATTGCTCCTTTAATTGTTGCAGGACTAATCGGAGCTGCAATTGGAGGAGTTGGAAATACGATATATCAAGCCACACAAGGGAACATTAATTCTTGGGGTGATGGTTTTGCTGCATTCGGGATTGGTGTAGGAGCTGGATTTGTGGGTGGAATTACTGGAGGAGCAGCAGCTGGAGTTGGTAGTGGTTCTGCCTTGATTGCAACAACAAGTTTTAGCTCCAGTGTTGCGAGTGGAGCAGTTTCAGGTGCCATTGGAGGTGCAAGTGCTGGGTTGATTCAGAATACTGGTAATGCCATGTATTATGGAAATCAGAATTTTGGAGATGCATTAACAGGTCCTGGCTTTCAAGGAGCACTTTGGGGAGGTATAGGCGGAGCAGTTGTTGGAGGTATAGCAGGTGGAATAGGCTATCGCGCTCCTGGCGCCGGTCCAGGAGCAAATACTGGTGGTGATCTAGTGGAAATTTCTACGGGAAACGGAGGAACGATAAAAGTGCCCGGTTTAGAGGTTGCAGCTCAACAACCAGCTGGAGGTTTGAATATTGCTACTGCGAGAGCATCCGGAATGTATACTGGACCCGTGACAAGTTATCAAGCACTACCATTTGCTCGGAGTCTCGTTAATGGTTTAACCGTCACAAATCCTGCAGGTTCAGCACTTTCACTCTCGATCCCTAAGAACTTTGTTTCAATTGCGACAGAAATGGTAAAGGAATTATTTATGGACCACCTGGCGTGAGCAACACCAATATGGCAAACGCAATAAGAGTCCATCTAAATCCAACCAGTTATGCTCCTAATGGCTACACCGTATTTTATAATGCACATGGGCAACCGTTTGATCCAAACACTGGACGCACATTAAGTAGAGCCCTATGGCACTTTTTATTACCTGGGAACTGATATTCGATGGAAGTTGACCAAATTTTTGAGAATAAGATTCTTGTACAGATTGCGATCGGGAAACATGATTTTCAGTTAAATTTCCATGATGGCTTGACCTTGGTGATAAGTGACACCATTTTATTCAAGGAAGATAATGGCGCTTCTGCAGAATGGAGTCATGAATCAGGCACTGCAAACCTTGAATTATTTCTACGTCTTTTAAATGAAAAGGTACTGGGGGCTAAATTTTCTAAAAAAGAAGGATTGCAAGTCCAATTTGCAAATGCTAAAATTCTAGTGCCAAAGCCCAAAGATGACTTCGAATATTTGCATGTCAAATCAGATGAAAAGGGCATCTATATTTACTAGGAATGTATGGAAAGGCAAAGCTGGACTAAGTTATGAAGCATAAGTAATTAAGTAACTTTAGTCTGCTGAAACGGATGCAAAAAAATTTATAGATTTTTTTAATTGAAAAAGATTATCAGAATCTAAATATATACCCGTTAATAAACCATTGTGATTTCTTTTATAGGAGCAATATTCTTTTTGGTGATCCGGGCTCAGAAGGACCTCAAGTGATTATCGGTATAGAAACATATGAGGAGTTGAGGGCTGAAAAATTTAAGGGTATGGATTTGTGAGCAATAAAAAAGTGATGTAAAGGCTGGCATTACGGTTTCTAAGGAGCCACCCTTTAGGCCAATGGTTGTTACAACACCGACTACACCTACGATGGCAGGGGTAACATCGCTACCCTAAAACGCAATGGACGGACATCTACCGCCAACTGTACCTCCTGGGGAGCTATCGACAATTTGAAATATACCTATGCAGCTAGTACGAACAAGCTGACCAATGTCACTGATGCCATTCTCGGTACGGCTGGTGCTGAAGGATTTAAGAATACCAATGCGACCAGTTATACTTATGATGGCAATGGCAACCTAACTTTTGATGCCGACAAAGGCATCACCATCACTTACAACCACAGCCGTAGTTTTTAACGAAGGCGGGGTATTGAATTGGCTTCGGATTTAGGATTAAATGTTAATTTAGCTACGTTCAGAACGCTGGAC
>JBGTCB010000852.1:0-5565 GCA_041748995.1 Saprospiraceae bacterium
TTCGTCTCTCCTGATCCGTCCAACAAACACTTCATTTTTGTTCTTAGCCTGAAGGGGAGTAGGATATACATTGTGTGCCAAATCATCCTGAACAATTATCCCTTTGGAATTTTGCAGGATCTCCCGCACTTCATTGACCTCAAATGGTTTTTCAAATTCTACATTCACCGATTCGGAATGACCACCATCAACCGGCACTCTCACTGCCGTTGCGGTTATCCTGATTTCCGGTGACTCCAGGATTTTTCGAGTCTCATGAACCAGTTTCATTTCCTCTTTTGTATAAGCATTGTCCAAAAATATATCACAATGCGGAAGGCAATTTTCAAAAATCGGGTGAGGATAAATCCGTTGTACATTTACTTCCTGGTTTTTCTCCGCCTGATATTGATTTACTGCCGGCATGCCCGTTCCGGTAAAACTCTGATAAGTTGAAATGACCAGACGTTTAATTCGATATTTTCGATGAAGTGGGGCCAATGCCATAACCATCTGAATGGTCGAGCAATTTGGATTGGCAATGATGCTGTCATGTTCTGTTAAAACAGAACCGTTCACCTCGGGCACAATAAGCTTTTTGTCCGGGTCCATGCG
Source organism: Saprospiraceae bacterium (assembly GCA_041748995.1). Classification (GTDB taxonomy): domain Bacteria; phylum Bacteroidota; class Bacteroidia; order Chitinophagales; family Saprospiraceae; genus JABDMH01. The sequence goes on from JBGTCB010000852.1 coordinate 595, forward strand.
CCAGGCGGAAGAATTGTCAATTACTTTGGTCCCCACATGAGCAAATTGAGGTGCCCATTCGGTTGATACGGAACCTCCGGCAGAGAATATGGCTAGATCCGGCTTCCGGGAAACCGCTGCAGATAAATCGATGACTGAATATTGCCGACCAGCAAACTCGACAAGCATACCAACGGACCGGGAGGAAGCAACCGGAATAAATTCACTGACGGGAAAAGCACTTTCAACAAGTACTTGTCGCATAACATTTCCAACCAGACCTGTTGCTCCAACAACTGCTACTTTCATGATCAGATTTTAGTAATAAAATAATATGGGCACCCCTAAAAACACCGTTCAATTGTCAATGGCTTATCTACGATAAGCTATCAAAAATTACCTGCGCGATACTTCGGTTATTTTTGAATTTGCCTAATTTCAGAGGTTTTTAGAGGTCCCCTTATGATAAAACGGTGGGCAAAGATAAGTTCAATTAAGATATAGACTGTAATTTTCAGTAATGAAAGCAATCCTCGTATTTCCGGTGCTACTATTCATGCATATAGCTATAGACGCACAAGTGATGGATGATTTCTCTGAGGGATCCTTGGCGAACAACCTAACCTGGCTGGGTGACACCGCCGATTTCTTTATCAACGAAGACCTTGTTTTACAATTGAATGCTACAGATGGCAATGAGTCATTGATTTATACGGCCGTTCCTGCTATACCGGGTGACCTGCTGGTCCAAATCGACTGCAGGTTGGATTTTGACCCATCCACCAGTAATACCCTGAGGATTTATATTTGGATGGATTCTCCCGATCCTCAAATTGCCAATGGATATTTTATTGAATTGGGATCTTCGGGAGATGAAGACAAACTGCAATTATTTAAGCTGGACCATGGTGAGGGCACCTTATTGGGTACAGGCATACTTGAGCACTCTTTTACGCCGGCATTCCACCTGGAAGTACAGCGCAAGGGTCTTCACTGGCAGGTATTCAGTACTGAACCGGGTAACGGCCCCAGGACAATGGAAATTGAATACTCCAATCTCTCACCAGTTCGCTTGAGTTCGGGGTATTTTGCTATTTATTGTCGATATACGGTAACCCGGCGGGACAAATTTTTCTTCGATAATTTCTTTTTCATCCCGGAAATCCCAGTCGATACCTTGCCCCCATCACTGATTGATATAGAAGTCAGCACACCCCGCCAGTTGATTCTTGAATTTTCAGAGCCATTGGACAATCTTTCTGCATCAGATACCAGTTATTACCGGATATTACCAGACATAGGCAATCCCATTCAGGCTACTTTACTGGCTGATCCGACCATGGTGCAGCTGGACCTGGCAGAGGACCTCGATCCCGGGGATTACCATCTGGAGGTCAATGGCATCGAGGATATCGAAGGTCATATTGCCACCATTAACTTTCCATTTACTTACCGTCCGGTAATATCGATAGCCCAATATGATATTCTCATTAACGAGATCTTTGATGACCCTACTCCTGTGATTGGATTGCCGGAAGCAGAATACATCGAACTGTTCATTAATGCAAATGGTGTCAATCTTAACCAACTACAGCTCCAGGTGGGTTCAAGGATTGTCCCTCTCCCTGATCGATTGACCAGTAAGGGAGAATACATTGTTGTTCATGATGAGAATGATTCGGAAAAATTTGCTTCCATTGCAAATGCGGTTGCCGTGAAATTACCTGCCCTGGTGAATTCAGGAAGTCACCTGAAGCTTTTGTCTAGCTCCGGAATGATTATTCATTCCATATCGTATAACGACAATTGGTATCGTGAAACAACCAAAGCCAATGGTGGATGGTCTTTAGAAATGATAAATCCTGGTGATCCCTGTGCCCTTGCAGAAAATTGGAGGGCTTCACAAAGCCTTAGTGGAGGCACCCCGGGTATGCCAAATTCCGTATTGAATGAAGGAGCTCCCAATATCGTCCTCCAGGCTTTGACCATTTCACCGATTGATAATTTTACCCTGCTCCTGTCTCTTAATAAAAGTCTTCCTGAAATCCCTGCACCTTCAAATTTTATGATCAACCCTTCAGTATCCATATCCTGGATAACCTTAGAAGTCGGGAGTCAAACCGATCTGATCATAAAACTCGAATCTCCCCTGCAGAAGGGGACTAGCTATGAACTCATCTTAGACTCCCTGTTAGACTGTAGTGCAACTAATTTTAGTCGTCAGAGTCTTACTATCCTCATTCCGGAGAAAATAGAACCCGGAGATTTGCTGATTAATGAGATTTTATTTGACCCTTATCCCGGTGGTGATGATTTCCTTGAAATCTATAATGCCTCATCAAAAGCCCTTCAGCTTTCTGATTTGCATATTACCAATACGATGACATCGCAGAGCGTAGTTATTCAGCGACCCTTTCTGATAATGCCGGGTACTTATGTGGTGATTTGTGAAAATGCGCGTGACCTCCAATCAAGGTACACCGTGACAAGACCGGAATGGGTAATTGAAAACCGATTACCCTCCTTAAATATCGATAGAGGAAACATCACCCTCTTTACGGCAGAGTCGGGATCGGCTCAGATCATTGATGTATTTGATTATCGCGAAGACATGCATCATAGGTTGTTAAAAGAGACAAAAGGAGTTAGTCTGGAACGTATCAGCCCTTATACATCTGGTCAAAATTCTTCCAACTGGCACAGTGCCGCACGGGCTAGCGGATATGCAACACCGACATCTGTCAATAGTCAATATTCTTCACAAAACATCGGTTCTCTGCATTGGGATGTAAGTCCAAAAATACTTTCACCCGACGGCGATGGATTTGATGATTATACTTTAATCTCCTATAAACAGCTCGACCCTGGAAGTTATGCCCACATTAAAATATATGATCCGGCTGGCAGAATGGTGCGGTATCTTTCAAATAACGAATCCCTGGCAACCGAGGGCTTTATCCAATGGGACGGAACGACAGATCTTGGCACCAAAGCACCCATTGGTATTTACAGCATCTTTATTCAGGTGTTTAACCTCTCGGGCAAAGTGAACGAAATAAAAGAAACCTGTGTGGTAGCCGCCAGACTAAACTAAACGAAACCTATATTTGGCATCAATGCTCAAAGCCTTTTTACAAAATCGGGTTGTATCTGTGAGTTTAATCATTGGCATGATAGCCGTCACATCCCTGTGTATTTTGCCAACACCCGATGTTATAATCCTGAAGCGAATTTCTGCTCACGCCATACAGATTATGATTTTACTTTTGGGTGGGGGACTATTCTTTTTCGCCCTGAATCAAAAAAGACTGCTCTTTACTGCTTTTGGTTGCGTTGCTGCCCTTTGCCTTCATTTTAGAAGTGTAGCGAATATTAGTTTGATAAAGCCCATCAAAACCTCAGAACCAACATTGATCATTGCTCAATCGAGTACGGCTGATTTTGCCGAACATTGGCAGTCGACAATTACGTCTCTGATCAAAACCGATGCTGATATCCTGTCTATTCTTGAGATTACTCCGGATTGGGAAGATGTGTTAACGACAAGACTTACTCCTGATTATCCCTACTATGCCATTAATACAAGGATTGACATCTTTGGTTCTGCCATTTTTTCCAAATTTCCCCTCAGCCAGATAGACACCCTGATGCTGATGGATGTACCAACCTTAAAAGCAACAGTCAATATCAGAGAAGCCAGGCAAATTCAGGTTTATAGTATCAATACGAATCCTCCGCTTTTCCGTATTTCTTTACTCCAGCTTCGGAATCAACTTAGAGGAGTTTCTTCGGACATCGTACAGGCAAAAATTCCTTGCATCGCTTCCGGAGATTTCAACCTGGATCAATTTGCTGATGAGATTCAGGATTTTCGGGCAAAGACTGGCCTATTGGATAGCAGAAAAACCATGTCTCCCTCCTTGTATACTCCGACCACACATATCTTTTATAGTCGATCGTTTGAGTGTCTTCGGTTTTCCAACCTGTACGATCTGGCATCAGTGAGAATCGGCATTATGGGAGAATATCAACTTAAACGGTACGATATAGAAGATGCGGACTGAATGCTCACCCAAGCAATTCAGTTTTAACGACATCCAGAATTTTTCTTACCTCAGTCATATTCAAAGCCTGGGCATAAATTCTCAGCACAGGTTCGGTACCTGATGCTCTGGTTAAAACCCAACTATCATTGTCAAGAAAATATTTGAAGCCATCCAGATCATCGGCCTTGACCACTTTGTAGGAACCAAATGAAGTGATGCCAGCTTTACACATAGCTACCACTTTTTCCTTCTGATCATTGGTGAGGTGCAGATCATCCCGGTAGTAATCAAACCTGCCCACGGTAGAGAAGATATCCTCGGATAACTGCTTAATTGATTTACCAGTTTTTGCCATGTATTCCATCAATAGTAATCCGGTCCAGATACCATCGCGTTCGGGAATGTGGCCCTTGACAGCAATACCGCCCGATTCCTCTCCACCCAACAAGATGTCTTCTTTTGACATATACTCTGCTATATGTTTAAATCCGATGGGAGTGGTGATATACTCAAGCCCATAAATACCGGCCAGTTTTTCCAGTTTATCTGTCACTGAAAAGGAACCGACAACTTTGCCGGTCTTCATGCCTTTAAACTCAACCAGATACTTCAGTATCAGTAACAACAATCTGTGACTATCAACAAAAAGCCCATCTTCATCGTACATCCCAATACGATCTGCATCTCCATCATTAGCCAGGCCGAATGTTAGTTGATCGTTGGTACGTACGGCTTCTGAAAGTTGCTTAAGATTTCGATCAATCGGTTCTGGGGGGGTACCTCCAAAACCCGGATTGTACTCCGAATGCAGATGAAGAGCATTAGGGAAGAGTCGCCTGACGACATTCTGACCGGCACCATACATAGGATCGTATGCCATTGATTTCTGCATTTCGGTCAGCAGATCAAGATTAAAATTACTTTCTATATGTTTGACATACATTTC
>JBGTCB010000853.1:0-11119 GCA_041748995.1 Saprospiraceae bacterium
TGAAGTGAGGTATCTGGCAAATCGTGACCGCCATCTTTTATTTGCGCTTTTAACAGATTTCAAAGATGCACCTTCAGAAACCATGGATGATGATGACATGCTGATTTCTTTTGTTCGCAGTGGAATAAAGGAACTCAATCAAAAATACGGTAGGAAGAGCAGTGCTCCATTTTTCCTGTTCCATCGACCGCGTCAATGGAATGCGAAAGAAAAAATTTGGATGGGCTATGAACGCAAACGCGGAAAACTTACTGAGCTCAATCATTTACTTCGCGGCAAGGCCAAAGACCGTTTCTCTGTAATAGTGGGCAGGGAAAAAATCTATTCGCAGGTTAAATACATTATCACCCTGGATACCGATACGCAGCTTCCAAGAGATGCGGCACAGAAGCTGGTGGGTATGATGGCCCATCCGCTCAATCAACCGGTGTATGATGAAAAGAAAAAAAGAATTACCCAGGGATATGCTATTATTCAACCACGTATAGCTATTAGTCTGCATGGTGCAACACGATCACGCTATGCACGGATGCATGAAATTGATTCAGGCATCGATCCATATACCCGGGTTACATCCGATGTTTATCAGGATGTTTTTGAAGAGGGTTCATTTATTGGAAAAGGTATTTACGATGTTGATGTGTTTGAACGCACATTAAATGATCGCTTCCCTGAAAACAGAATATTAAGTCATGATTTGCTGGAAGGATCATATGCTCGTTGCGGCCTGGCCAGTGATGTCCAGTTTTATGAGGAATACCCTTCACGTTATAGCATGGATATTGCAAGGCATCACCGCTGGATACGGGGCGATTGGCAGATTGGAAACTGGTTTCTTCCCTTTGTTCCAAACAAAGAAAATAAACTTTGTAAAAATTCTATTTCCGCCTTATCGAGATGGAAAATATTTGACAACCTGAGACGCAGTTTAATTCCTATTGCATTCTTCACTTTGTTTGTACTAACCTGGACCGTGCTTACGGATGTCTGGTTTTGGACATTTATTCTAACATCACTGATTCTTACACCTTCTATTATTACTTCCGTTTGGAATACCTTGCGAAAACCACCTGAAATTGGGCGCAGTCAGCATTGGAAAAATTCTTTCAAAACGACGTATCGCGATGTTCTGCAGATAATTTTTTTCATAGCCTGCTTACCATATGAAGCATTTGTAAGCATTGATGCAATAGGCCGGACACTGTGGCGCGTTTTCATCAGCCGGAAGAAATTATTGGAATGGAATCCATCCGGGTTTGTGGCTAAGGCAAATGAGAGTCTTTTGGAAACCTACAGAAAGATGTGGGTAGCTCCAATAATCGCTACTGCTATATTATATTATCTCTTTAAATACAATCCGCAGGCGCTGTTACCGGCATTACCTTTCCTGTTGGTATGGTTCGTTTCACCTGCGGTAGTGTGGTGGGTGAGCAGACCACCAGCTTCTTTCAGAACCAGAATTACAACAAAGCAAAGAGATGATCTTCGACTCCTTTCCAGAAAAACCTGGGCATTCTTTGAGCGATTCATCGGTCCTGATGATAACTGGCTGCCACCGGATAATTTTCAGGAATTTCCCTTTCCTGTTATTGCGCATCGTACATCGCCAACCAATATTGGTTTGTCTTTGCTGGGTAATCTAACCGCTCATGATTTTGGCTATGCAACGACAGCACAATTGATTGACAGAACGGCCAATACATTTTCCACCCTGGAAAAACTGGATCGGTATCAGGGCCATTTTTTTAATTGGGTGGACACAAAAACATTGCAAACTTTAAATCCGAGATACATTTCTACGGTAGATAGTGGTAATCTTGCTGGTCATTTGCTGACGCTCAGGCAAGGTTTTTTATCTCTGGCTGATCAGCCCATCATAGAATTGAAATTAGTTGATGGCTTTTATGATACGCTGCGTGTATTGATTGACCTTTTACAGGAAAAACAAATAGCGCATCCTCCGTTTATCGAAGATTTTGAAGCTGTAAAATTAGCATCAACCCCTTCGCTGGCAGACTGGAAAGTTTACCTGGAGAAATTAGGCCATGTACATGGGGAGGCAAGATCAACCATAGAGTCTTACCAGACCATTGAACTCTTAAACTGGTTTGAAGCTTTGGGAAAACAGCTTCAGACTGCGCTCGAAGAACTACTCTTTCTTGCACCATGGCTGACTACTCCGGCAATACCGGATAAATTTAATAGTGTCAGCCTTCTATCGGACATCCCTACACTTAATCAACTGGCGGTCGCAGATAAGGAACTGGTTTCACAACTGGAAAACCTTGAATTATCTGCATCCACTGAAGAAGAAAAAAATTGGCTTTCGCATTTTAAACATAACGTCTCGTTGGCTAGTACCCATGCACGTGAGCGTATCAAAACTATTCTTAAACTCGCTGCACAATGTTATGAGTTTGCGGATGCAGAATATACTTTTTTATATGACAAGTCGCAGCATCTACTGGCAATCGGTTATAATGTTGATACGCATCATCGTGATCCAAGTTACTATGATTTGCTGGCATCAGAGGCGCGGCTGGCTTTATTTGTCGCTATTGCCCAGGGAAAACTTCCGCAAGAAAGCTGGTTTGCTCTTGGCCGCAGATTGACAGTAGCAGATAATACACCAGTGCTTTTATCTTGGAGTGGTTCTATGTTTGAATACCTCATGCCTGCTCTTGTGATGCCAACCTATGAAAATACGTTGCTTGATGAGACCTCCAGAGGCACGGTGAAGAGACAGATTGAATATGGCAGACAACAGGGTTTGCCCTGGGGAATATCCGAATCATGCTATAATCTTGTCGATGCCAATCTTACTTATCAGTACCGGGCTTTTGGTGTTCCGGGCATGGGTTTTAAGCGAGGTCTTGGACTTGACTTTGTAGTGGCTCCTTATGCAACGATGCTTTCATTAATGGTTGATCCTAAGGCTGCCTGTCAGAATCTTGTGAGGCTTAGAGAAGAAGGTTTTGAAGGCACATATGGATTTTATGAGGCCATTGATTATACGCCATCGCGTTTGCCACGTGATAAAGATCATGTGGTGATCCAGACTTTCATGGCCCATCATCAGGGCATGAGTTTTCTTTCATTAGCTTATCTGTTGCTAAACCAGCCCATGCAAAAGAGATTTGAAGCAGATCCTGAATTTCAAACTTCCCTGCTTTTACTTCAGGAGCAGGTTCCTAAGGTTACAGGTTTTTATGCGGCATCAACTGAAATGGAAGATGTGGAGCCTATCTCATCAGAGGCACAAATACGTATTCTTGATACGACGCACAGTGCTCAGCCCGAAATACAATTGTTGTCCAATGGCAGATATCATGTCATGGTCACCAATACAGGAGGAGGTTATAGTCGCTGGCGGGATATGGCTGTGACGCGATGGCGGGAAGATGCTACCTGCGATAATTGGGGTACCTTCTGTTATATCAGGAATGTAGACACGAATGAATTCTGGTCAAATACCTATCAGCCAACATTGAAAGAACCTTCATCTTACATGGCCGTATTTTCCCAGGGTCGTATGGAATTCCGGAGAAGTGATAAAGATATTGAGACCTATACTGAAATTATTGTATCTCCGGAGGATGATGTAGAGATCAGACGTATTCACATTACCAACCGTTCGAGAAAAAAACAAAATCTTGAATCGACAAGTTATGCAGAAGTGGTGCTTGCTTTACCCATTACCGATGCATCACATCCGGCTTTCAGCAATCTCTTTGTACAGACAGAAATACTGGACCATCAGCATGCGATTCTTTGTACAAGACGACCCCGTTCAAAAAATGAACAACCACCATGGATGTTTCACATAGCAAAAATTAATACCGCACATAAGCACATCACTTCTTATGAAACCGATCGCCTTAAATTCATTGGTCGCGGTCACGGAATAGAACATCCTGTAGTAATGGATACTAAAGGAGACTTGTCAGGTTCACAGGGATCGGTTCTGGATCCGATCGTTTCTATTCGTAGTAGAATTTCTTTGGAACCGAATGAAGTAGCCGTGGTTGACTTCATAACCGGTATAGCGGGATCACGTGAAGTAAGTCAAAGCCTCATTGACCGTTATCAGGATAAGCATATGCGTGATCGTGCATTTGAATTATCATGGACGCATAGCCAGGTTGTACTTCGTCAGATCAACGCTACTCAAGAAGAAGCAGAATTATACGGACGACTAGCAGGTTCGGTCCTTTACAACAATCCTTTATTGCGCGCCAATGCAGAAGTCATTGCCAGCAATTTCCGCGGCCAATCTGCTCTTTGGAGTTATTCCATTTCGGGAGATCTGCCCATCGTTTTATTACAGATATCAGACATATCAAATATAACACTGGCCAAGCAACTTATACAGGCACAGGCTTACTGGCATTTCAAAGGTTTAGTGGCAGACCTTGTGATCCTGAATGAAGATCCGGGTAGTTATCGCCAGGTGTTGCAAGATCAGATCCAGGCACTGATTGCTGCAGGCATTGGCACTGCAACCATTGACAAGCCTGGAAGAATTTTTGTAAGACCGGCAGACCAGATATCTGCAGAGGATCTTATTTTACTGAAAGCCGTTGCCCGGGTTATTATTTCAGATAGTCGTGGAACCCTGATGCAGCAGGTCAACCGAAGACGCAAGCTGAAGAATGTCATTCCGTATATTGATAAAGTATCGGCCCACACGTATCGAAAACTAAGGGCAAAAATGGAGATACCCGACAACCTTTTATTTCATAATGGTCATGGTGGATTTTCTCCGGACGGCAAGGAGTATGTTATTATTACGAAACAAAATCAAACGCCATTGCCATGGGTCAATATTATTGCCAACAAAAACTTTGGTTCCATCATAACTGAAAGTGGACCTTCTTACACCTGGTCAGAAAATGCGCATGGTTATAGGCTCACACCATGGAAGAATGATCCGGTTACGGATATAAGTGGTGAAGCGTATTATTTACGCGATGAAGAAAGCGGTGCATTCTGGTCTCCCATGCCAAATCCTGCAGGTAGTCAATCACCTTATATAACAAAACATGGCTTTGGTTACAGTAAATTTGAACATCAGAACGATGGCATATTTACGGAAGTAACAACCTACGTTGATATTGAAGAGGCGGTAAAATTTGTAGTGATCAGAACCACCAATCATTCTGAAAAACCGCGCAGGCTTTCTCTAACCGGTTATACCGAATGGGTTCTGTCCAATCTACGGTCGAAGTCGGCCATGCATATTGTTACGGAAATCGATTCACAAACCGGTGCGATGATGGCCTCAAATGCCTACAATTCGGAATTCCCGGGAAGGGTTGCTTTTTTTGATGTGGATGATTCGCATTACGGATTCACAACAGATCGAACGGAATTCATTGGTCGCAACGGTACATTAAAAAATCCGGAAGCCATGAAACGCATACGTTTATCAGGTAAAACTGGTGCAGGTCATGATCCTTGCAGCGCAATACAACTTTCTTTCGATCTGGAACCTGGTCGTTACCGCGAATCAATTTTTAGATTGGGTGCGGGTAAAAGCAGACAACAGGCAGTAGATACAATAATGCAATTCCGGGGAAGGAAGGTTGCATCACAGTCGCTCGAAAAAGTAAACACCTTTTGGAATGATACACTCAGTGCTATTCAAATAGAAACACCGGATGCAGCGCTGAATGTACTGGCGAATGGCTGGCTGGTATACCAGACGCTGGCTTGCCGTTTGTGGGGCCGTAGCGGATTTTATCAGTCTGGTGGTGCGTTTGGTTTCCGTGATCAGTTACAGGATGTACTTGCATTGATGCATGCCGAACCCGATATGACACGAGAACATATATTGCTGGCTGCCTCAAGGCAATTCAAAGAAGGAGATGTTCAACATTGGTGGCATCCACCGATGGGAAGAGGGGTGCGCACGCTATGCTCTGACGATTTTATCTGGCTGCCTTACGTAACAAGCCGTTATGTCGCTACCACTGGTGATCAGCAGATCCTGCAAGAGGTCATTCCATTTCTTGAAGGTCGGGCATTAAACCCCCATGAAGAATCGTATTACGATCTTCCCGCTATTTCGGAAAATAAAGCAACGTTGTATAATCATTGCAAACGTGCTTTAGAACATGGGTTAAAGTTTGGTGAGAATGGATTACCTTTCATGGGATCAGGCGACTGGAATGATGGCATGAACATGGTTGGCATTGAAGGCAAGGGAGAGAGTGTGTGGCTTGGATTTTTTCTCTATGATGTGCTCAACCGGTTCATTCCTCTTGCCGACTCACAGGGTGATGAACAATTTAAATCAGTATGCAAAATCAACATGTCATTGTTGAGAAAGAACATCAACAAAAATGCATGGGATGGAAACTGGTATAGACGAGCCTATTTTGACGATGGCACACCGCTTGGTTCATCAAGCAATGAAGAATGTAAGATCGATTCAATTTCACAGAGTTGGTCGATTATTTCAGGTGCTGGCAAAACAGATCGTAGCTTGCTCGCTATGGAATCGGTCAATAAGTATTTGATCAATCGTGATAAGGGATTGTTGCAATTGCTCGAACCACCTTTTGATAAATCTGATATGGATCCAGGTTATATTAAGGGATATGTTCCTGGTGTTCGTGAAAATGGCGGGCAGTACACCCATGCGGCCATCTGGATGGTGATGGCCTTTGCAAAAATTGGCGATCAGCATCACACCTGGGAATTATTGAACATGATCAACCCGATCAATCATGGAAAATCGGCAGCCGATATTTCGGTCTATAAAGCAGAGCCCTATGTCATGGCTGCTGATGTGTATGGAGTTCATCCTCATACGGGACGTGGTGGCTGGACCTGGTATACCGGCTCAGGCGGCTGGATGTATCAGCTCATTATCGAGACTTTCCTGGGATTGAACAAAGTAGCAAATAAACTATGGTTTAATCCTTGCATTCCCGCCGATTGGACTTCCTTCAAGATGCGTTACCATTATAAGGATACCTTATATCATTTTGAAGTAACACAGTCCATAGAAGAAGAAAATGTTGTGATTCTGGATGGTGTTAAAAAATCAGGTAAAGAAATAAATCTGGTGGATGACAGAGAAGAACACACTGTGCTTGTTCGAGTTAAAAGTGGAAAGTGAGTGAAAAGTGAAAGTGGAAAGTGAGAATAGTGGGAGTATCTCACCAAGGTACTATTGTTCTTCTAAAATATTAGTTCCAAGCCCTATTTAGCGGATTATACCTGGATGCATGATCAGAAAATAAGTGAGGAGTGGATAAAAAACATTCTTTGACCAGGTTCCACTACTCCGTTAGAATCAGTGAATCTGAATTAAAAACTATTAAGACCCGGACCTACTCATAGTCAAATCAGTATTCCAAACCAGTCTATTCTTGCGGATTTTGGCATCTGGAAATATACCTTTGTCACTTATTTCCTCACACCATTTCACCCGTCATGAGGGTCTTCAGCATAGTTTTGAAATTCTCCTTTTTATTGAGATGAGGTAGAGCTTCGTCCGGTTCGGGTACATTGAGAAATTTACAAAGGGGGCCCCAACCGTCACGCACATCATAGATTAATAATTTATCCGCTGGTACATGGGCTTTGACATCTTCCGTATGTTGGTTAAATACCTTTTCAGCAAAAGCTTTGTCTTCAAACTTATCCTGCAAGTGCACCTTGAAAATCATTTTTTTAGCCAACTTAACGCATTGAATGACTTTCCTTAATCGGGGATTAAACAAAAGTTTACTCATCATGGCCAATTTTTCCGGCAGTGTTTGTGGACCGGCTGTCCAAACCGTACTTTGTACACTGGTATACCACTTTTCAAAGGGTCTTACGGTTAAAATTACTTTTGCATCAGGGTATCGCACCATATGTTGTTTGTACCAGGGATAACAGGGAAAATCTACCGTGGCTTGAAAGCCATCGTATAGACCATCCCAATCGGTACTACCCGTCTCCTCCAGGGTTGTCCAATAGTGGAGATCTTCCGGATGCACCAACAGTTCTTTCATATGATAGGTTTTCATAAAACCCAATTTCTCTAAAGAGGCTTTCAACGTGTTTGTGCCGGTTCTTGGCATTCCTGCCCCGATAATTTTAATTGACATATTACTTGGTTGATTGGTTAAATTAGAAAAATTGATTTATTGCTAAGATGTTTAGAGGCTTCTTAAAATCCTTAATTAAAATCCGAGTGCAGTAGATGTAACTACTGGCACTATGGCTCAAGTTTACCATGTATTCACCGAAGTTCCACCCAATATCAAGTTATTTAATTCCACGTAATCACGTAATAATATGGTGAGATGGATCGTCTGTTTGAAGATACCAAAATCTTGAAGCTCGAGCAATTTATTTCTTTGGAAACTTCACAAAAAGATTAAATTTAGCATGCCAAATGAATTTCAGACGTGCCGATTATCACGGCCCGATACGATCAATGAGGAAAACACTTCTTTTGTTGCCCTTATTTCTTCCGTCTTTTAATTCAACTTGCATAAGGAAAGAACAATTGGAGATTCGCGAGGATCAAGCCGTCAAAGACAAAACATTGAAAGCCATAGATGCGACACCGGAGCTTTAGTCCTTTCTGGACATTCCCAAAAATGGGGTACTTATTTTTAACCATCAGAAAACCTAATATGAAAAATCAACTATTTAACATTCTAGCAGCAGCCATCTGCCTGCTATTTGTTCAATGCAAGCAAATTGCAAATGAAAAATCTTCGACTACTGATAATGTAGAATTCACTCCCGAAACCATGCGTGATATTCCTGGATTGAGCGCTAAGAGGGGATTAATTACAAAGACTAACGAGGCGACTCCAGGGTACGTCCTTTTTCATCCCTCCGCAGGTACTTCGACCTACCTAGCCAATCTTGATGGGCAGATCGTTCATGAATGGAAAGGAGAAAACAATTGCATGCTGAGCTATTTTATGGATGATGGCCGTATAATCAGGTTGGAGCGTGATCCGGACTTTCCTGTTTTCGCTGGAGGAGGCCAGGCAGGTCGACTAAGGGAATATACGTGGGATGGGCAACTCACCTGGGATTATCCCTATTTTTCTGACAAATATCTGACGCACCACGACATTGCGATCTTACCCAATGGCAATATTCTTGCCATTGCCTGGGAGGTAAAAACGAAAGAGGAGTGTATAGCCGCAGGATGTATCGCTGAACAAATTCCTGAAGCAGGTCTATGGTTTGACAAGATCATAGAAATTGAACCCAGGCGACCGGATGGTGGTGATATCGTTTGGGAGTGGCACATGTGGGATCACCTCATTCAGGATCATAATGCCGATTTGCCAAACTTTGGAGTAGTTAAGGATCATCCAAGAAAAATCCATGTGAATCCTCATATACATAGCGCTCATATGACTGAAGAACAAGTCAAAGAGATGATTGCAGGAGGAATAATGACTTCCAATGCTACTCCCGGTAATCAAGGATCTGATCTTTCTCACCTTAATGCCATTGACTATAATCCGGAGCTTGATCAAATAGCGATCAGTTCCCAAAGCTTCAGCGAAATCTACATAATCGATCATAGTCCCACAACAGAGGAAGCCCGTGGCGAATCTGGTGGTCGGGGAGGCCATGGCGGGGATCTGCTATATCGCTGGGGTAATCCACAGAACTATGGACAAGGTGGCCCCGAGGATCAGAAACTCTTCAACCAGCACGATATTCGCTGGATTCCTAAAGGCTTTCCGGGAGCTGGTCATCTGATGGCTTTCAGTAATGAAGTGCCAGGTGGCCAAGGTAAATTTCCAAACGCTTTTGCTGCTTTAGGAGCCTTGCAAAGACCGTCTTTCAGCATTGCTGAAATGGATAACTATAGTGCAGTGGTTGAGTTTAAGCCGGAGATGGATAGTGGTGGGGCTTATATCATTAGTGAAAAAGGTCGCTTTGGACCAGAAGCTAGTTTTTGGACCTATACTGCTCCGGATAAGTACTCTTTTTATGGTCCATTTGTTTCCAGTGCTCATCGAATGAAAAATGGAAACACTTTTATTAATTCCGGTCCAAGGGGACGACAGATGGAAGTCACTCCTGAGGGACGGATTGTCTGGGAATACTGGAATCCATATTTCCAGGATTTCAGACTACCTGATGGTACTATGCCACAACCAACAGGCCCGTTTATGTTTGCCCAGTTTCGCACTACACATATCCCGCCTGATCATCCGGGATTAGTTGACAAAAACTTGAGTCCACTTGAAACCCAACCTGAAGTATTTGTTCCTAAACCTCCCCCCGGTGCAGGTCAGGGACAATAACTTTGAGAATTTCAATTCAATCAATCAAAAGAAACAATTGATGGTTAAGGCAGCAATCTCTATATCTGCTTCCAATGTACTCTCTCCTTAAAAGGTGAATTTACTCAGAAGATTTTGTAATTAATTTCCGACATCAATCGAAATGTAATCCGTGTAGGTAGTTTCCTCCACCGGGCTATCCGTAAACTGTGCTATTTTGTCCATTATTGGGCCAATATTGGCATATGCTTTTGTAAATGCCTCAGTAGCCTCTCCTTCAGGTGTGGGAAAAAAGCTATTTCTTTGATCAACTGATTGGAAAGACCAAAGGAACAAATAGGTTCCTTTCCCCTGACCTCGATCACCTTTAAAAACATAAGCATTAAATCCCGGTGCATTTTTCTGATATGCCGGATAAAGCTCAGAGGTCACGAATTTTTCAAACGCAGCTTCCGATCCGCTTTTGATGGGCATGGCTCTTACCGCAACCAGACCACCCAGTTGAGGATTTACAAGCATATCATAACCAACACAAACCCAATCTGTGTACGGTTCGTCTTCGGTTAAATCCTGATTTAAATTAATTCCCGCCGTAGTCAGTTTTTGGGCCAGTGCCTCAAATTGTGGATTAGCACCTTCCGAATTATCATCCGCTTTTGGAAAATAGTAATCCCGGGCTTCTTTAAAATCGAATGTAAAACCCCAAACTAATTGCTGGGCTCGCTCACCGCGATCACCATAACTGATCCAGGCTCCAATACCTCGCCCAAATTCTTGCAATCCCCGGTTCATGCTTTTGATATAGTTGGTTACTTCGGGTGGAGAATGACCATCTTTGACTTTGATCGGAATGG
>JBGTCB010000854.1:0-4107 GCA_041748995.1 Saprospiraceae bacterium
TCCTAATATTACTTGTAAAATAGTTGGAGATGGTCCGTTATTTAAACTACTTTCTAAACGTATTAATACCGAAGGGTTGACTCAAAATGTGGAACTCCTGGGTACCAGACCTTATGAGGAGACTCAACAACTCATAGCAGGATCACGTTTCCTTGTTCATTTATCAGAGTTTGAGTCCTTCGGCATGGTCATTATTGAGGCACTCCAACTGCAGACAAGGGTAATATCCAAACCCGTTGGTATTGCAGCTGAAATTGCGGATGTGATAAAAGTCGATTCTATTGTCGAAGCAGTTGGATATTTGGAGAAAACGTTGCTGCAAAGAGACATTCCGCGACCAATCATCTATCCTGTCGAACAAACTGTGAAAGAGTATCAAAAAGTATTTACAGAAACGCGACTATGAAATTGAACTGCCCAACATGAGGAGCCGCTTAGGTACAGATTTCTCTGTGAAAAGAGGCACCAATATTTGGTGGAAGATGGTAGTTTAAACACATAGAAGAGGAATTCTAAGAAAGACATTTAGATCGCCTGACCTACGGAAGCTTGATCTGAACTCCCTTGGAAATCGGGAATTAAAAAAGGAAACTTTTTCGAAATATGAGAATCTCGCACTACTGGCTTTATAAGAAATTGGCCTTTTAATGCATGTGCTTAGAACGTATTTAAAACGAATGGTACAACCTATACTTTGGGCTGTTTACCAAGCGTATCTATCCAAACCACGTTGGTACAGATACGATGGACTCTACATTAGGATTCTTCCATCAGTTTTTCATCCGGGGTTGTTCTTCAGCACTAAGGTACTTTTGAAATTTGTCCTTAACCAGGAGTTAAAGAATAAGCGGGTTCTTGAGTTGGGAGCGGGAAGTGGTCTAATCGCCTTGGCATGTTCGAAGGCCGGAGCGATTGTGACAGCTACCGATATCAACCCTGCGGCTATTATGTCGATGCATGAAAGCAGCGATAAGAATAAATTACGTCTTGATGTGATCCTATCATATCTATTTGAAAAGATACCAAACCAGGTGTTCGATTATATCTTAATAAACCCTCCCTATTATCCGAAGCAACCGAACAGTGACCTTGAGCTGGCTTTTTACTGCGGGCAGAATTTCGAATATTTTCGGGAGCTTTTTCGACAACTTTCCGCCTTTCGTAAGGCCGAGACTAAGGTCTACCTTATTTTAAGTCAGGACTGTGCTGTTGAAATCATATTTGACATAGCGGGAAAAAGTGGCTTTAAAATGAAGGAGACGTATAGTCACAGCAGGATGGGTGAAAAGCAGTATATCTATCTGGTAGAATTTATTTAAAATATTCTGAGGAATTATTGCAGTGTTAAAATGTATAATCTTAGAAACATGAAACCTAGTTTAACAAATAGATTTTTCAAGCGATTACCCTACAAAGATAATTTTATCAGAAGGTTGCCTTCCTCCACTATCGGATCAGGAATGCTGCATGAGGGTAACCTATATCTGATGGATTACGCGATAGAAAATATGCCGGAAGGAGAATATGTATTAGAGATTGGTTCCTGGGCTGGTTTGTCGACCAATTTGCTTTTATATCTGATGAAGAAATATAAGAGGAAAGAAATATTCATGGCATGCGATCCTTGGATCTATGAAAGCCTTGATGGTGAAGAATCATTATTCATAGATGGTCGAGAAGACATATCCAAAATAGCATATATGGATTATATCAGAGAGGCATTTGTTAATTCCGTTTCGTTGTTTAGCAGTTCAAATCTTCCATATACCTGTAGATGCAATTCCGATGAATTTTTTAAACACTTGCGTGATAAATTGGTATTAGAAGATGTTTTTGGCAGGGTTTTTCAGCCGGAAGGCAGAATTACATTTTGCTATATCGACGGAAATCATAAATATGAATTCGTCAAGAGGGACTTTGAAAATGTTAGCCAGTTTCTTATGGTTGAAGGTATGATTCTTTTAGACGATTCGTTTGATGGTACTAAGTTTGGTACCGCGCAACTCATTAAAGAAATTAAAAGGAATCCTGACTTCAGAATCATTAAGAAAAATCCCAACTATTTGATTAAAAAATTGGCTTGATTTCCTTAGACTTGGCAGGTTTTATCTAAGCCGATGTGGTCCAAGGGTTTCAAAAAACCCTTCATTGATATTTGCCGGTTGCCTGTAATATCTTGACCATGTGTTGACCAAGGACTCTTTTGTCCAGGTGCATTCAAATGCGGATCATTTTCGTAATAAAGAATATTCAATAAAGCTTGCTGTTGCAGGTGCGGCAGTGAATTGATAAAATGTAAATGCTTTTTATTGAATGCTGACTGCAATTCTTGACAAAAAGGAAAGTTAATTTCAAAGAGATTGTCAGGGAACTCTAATTGGAGTATTCGGTCGCGATACTTAGTATTAATTTAGATACAATGGCGAATTACCAAGACAAAGATCGGACAGTCTTCGGGAATATAAGACAGCAATTTTTTCAGATCAGAAAGATAATGTTGTATATCCTGGTCCCGGCCATTCTTTAGAAAGATGCTATTTTCCAGGCCATAGGGATCTGCTTGAAATAACATTTTTGTGCGCTGAGAATAATTCTCCACCGAATAATTCTTAATTCCTTTTTGTGATTCAATTTCTACATCAGAATGTAGAAGCTCTCTGATAAAACGGAATCTAAAATTGAGATAATTCAGGACCTGGATTTTAGTGGACAACCACCAATAGCATCTTCGGGCCAAGGAAATGTTTTTCGAATCGGTGGGAGGACTAAACTCTATTAGGTCATCGCCTATGTATATTTGGTAAATAAAAGCTTTTGGTTTGAACCTCTTGATACGAAATGGAGTCATCAGGAGGGCTTCGATAGTCGGTACCACAGAATCTAAGAGATTTATTGGCATCTGCGCTATAAAAATCGACCAAATAGAACCGATAACTTATTTCCAAAAGGAATAGGACGGACAAAAATAAGTAGATAGCATACCGAACATATTGAAAGAATCTTTTGATATTGGCAGTGGCACCTATCACTTTTTTATTCAAAGATAGGCTAAATATCCAACGGCCATAGGGCAGTTTAGTTGCTCAATGACAAGACCTGATTTTGAGCTCTGACTTGAATGCTTTGGATCGGACCAGTAAAAAGTGTGAATAGATATAGGTCTACAACAGGCATTCTTCACAAGTTTAGCCGTTTAAATATAGACTCTGGAATATATTTAATAAAGAGCATGATCCATTTCCAGATTGGTAGATAGTAGATAATATTACTTCCGGAAACATAGCCTCTGTACACTCTCTTGGCAAGCCGATCTGGATCTGCAATTAAAAGTTTTGGAAGTTTGAGGTCTTGTGTCATTTTAGTCCTCACATATCCTGGTTTAACTGTCATTACATGCACTCCACTATTGAATAGTCTGCTTCGAAGTCCGCTGAGATAAGTAGTAAAGGCTGCTTTTGCCGAGCCGTAATAGTAATTGGACTTTCTACCTTTTTCACCGGCTACTGAAGTAATTCCGATGATCACTCCCTTTTTCCGGAGCTCCATATCATGAGCTATAATATTTAGGAGAGAAACCTGCATTGTAAAGTTAGAATGAATAATTTTAATGGCTTCCTTAAAATCAACTTTTGCTTGTTCGTGATTACCCAGATAGCCCATAACGCAGATGACGACGTTTGGAGGGGCAGGCAAATTTTGATAGAATGAGCTATGTATATCAAAGTCGAGACCTTCCAAATAAAACCAATCAATTTTTATCTGGGAATCATCTTCTAAGGTCTTGCTCCAACTCCGATCGATGCGTTCCATACTACGGGTAGTCAGGTATAAATCAAAGCCCTGCAAGGCAAATCGGTCAGCAATTGCCCGGCCGATGTCAGAATCAGCTCCTAGAATCAAACAGCGCGAGTCAGTCATATAAGGCAATTTTAAGTATTTATATCTCTAAGCGATCAGAAAGCATCGATCTAAAATAGTTGTTACGGATTACAATCTTCGGATAAGAAGCTTTAAAAATCTTAGCTTGCATACGAGCATCTTTTGCCAAATACACTCCACCACCGGAGTCTAAGACAATCTTGTCCAGATCATTCAAAAGATCAAGGG
>JBGTCB010000855.1:0-4040 GCA_041748995.1 Saprospiraceae bacterium
GTTTCACCCTGATCTATTTTAAAATTGATATCTTCCAGTACTTTTAGTAACCTGTCACCACTTTGATATTCTTTGGATACGTTATTTATTTCCAGGATTGAATGCATAATAATTGGACTAAATCATACGTCGAAAGTAACAGATTTAATCCTGAGTTGTTTAGGCGTAGCAATGTATCCAGATCAAATAAATATTTGAAAGTGCCCCAGTTAAAATTCTACTATATCCTCCACCTGCTGATTGTCGTCCTGATATGTTCAGCAGCCATAAGCTGTCAATCCGGAACGAAACCGAAGCCTGAACAACAAAGTGAGGTAAATAAACCTTCTTCCGATGAGGACCCCTTACGTAAATACATTGTGTTTTTTGGCAACAGCCTTACTGCGGGATATGGACTTGAGGAAGGTGAATCATTTCCTACTCTCATCCAGAAAAAGATTGACTCCCTTAATCTATCTTACCAGGTTATTAATGCCGGGGTAAGCGGAGAGACCAGTGCCGGTGGCCTGAGTCGAATCGACTGGATTATGGATCAGCCCATGGATATTTTTGTTCTCGAGTTGGGGGCTAATGATGTGCTCAGAGGTTTTGAATTAAGTGCGACCAGAAATAATCTGGAATCAATAATTGAAAGAGTTCAGAATAAAAATCCGGAAATTGAGATCATTCTAGCCGGCATGAAGGCTCCTCCTAATATGGGTCAAAAATATACCGGTGATTTCGAAAATATATTTACAGAGCTCAGCAAAAATAAAAATATCTATTTAATTCCTTTCCTCCTGGAAGGAGTAGCCGGTGATCCGTCGCTGAACCTGGGTGATGGTATGCATCCTAATCCGGATGGACAAAAAATTGTAGCCGAAAATGTCTGGGAAATCCTGCGGCAGGTATTGTAAAATCACGATCCGTTTGCTTTCAACCGGAGAATGAGATCTTCTGATCAGCAATTCTATTAAGAATTCATTTACACATTCGACAGCAATTACTAATTATAAGTTAAAGACCATTATGCTCTATCAGAACCCTTAAAAATGGTGCGTTAACCAGTCATCATCCTGTGAACCAACCAACAGAATTATAAGGAAAGCAAGCTTACTTCATCAAATAATCCAGTAATGAAAACCACTCCCAGCTTCCTGCTTTTTTCCCTGTTAGTCGTTATATTCTTTGGTTGTTCTAAAGATTCCGCAGTTCTGACTTCCCCTCCACTCCCTGAGATCGATGGCCACGAGATAGATCAATCCGTTGGAATTTGTACCGAACTCTATGATGAAACTCATTCACGGGCTTTTGGTCAAAAAAATCTGGTTTGGAATAAAAACAAACTTCGCGTTCGGTTTTTAGGGGGATCGAACTATGTACAAAATAAAGTCCGCCAGTATGCAATCCAATGGTCAAAACATGCGAATATGACATTCGAATTTGTCACTGCCGAGCCAAGTAATCTTCGAATTTCATTTGATCAGAATGACGGCTCCTGGTCGTATGTTGGTCGCTCCAATACCTATGTTTCTCCTACCCGGGCAACCATGAATTTTGGCTGGTTTAATGATCGGACCAGCGATGCAGAATTCCGCCGAACGACCCTGCATGAGTTTGGTCATGCGCTGGGTTTGTCTCATGAACATCAGCATCCTCAGGTTAATATCAATTGGAACACCGAAGCAGTATACGCTTACTATCAGCGAACTCAGGGGTGGTCCCGTAGTGAGGTTAATACGAATATTTTCCAAAAATACAGTGCAGCAACATCCAACTACTCCACCTATGACCCAATGTCGATCATGCACTACTACATTCCTCCATCATTAGTTTTTGGAAATTGGAGCCCCACCTGGAATACCAATTTATCAACGAACGACATCCGATTTATCGGAGCCATTTATCCTCTCGATGGAGGTAATGATGCAGGCAATACAGACGACTGCAATTGTCCCGAAATTCTAAATATTATCGCTTGTGAAGACTTTGAAAGTTATGACCAATCGGCCTATGCAAGGTCCAATCAATGGGGAGTTTGGTCTGCGTCGGCCGGTCGTGGAGAACTGCAGACTTATAGCTGGGGCAAAGTATTAAAAATTGCCCATGCGTCTTCTGCAAATCCCGACGTTCTCTTCAAGCCGGGAATTTTAAACTCAGGCATATATAGTATTAAGTGGAAGCTCTATGTAGCTCCCGGTGGTACCGCTTATTTCAATATCCAAAAATATGAAGAGCCTGGAAGGGAATTTGGGGCTCAGTTTCATTTTGACCAGGATCAGGGGGGAAGAATTTCAGTCAATAATCGGGAGGCAAGTTTTACATACCTTCAGGATCGATGGATCAATCTGGAATTAGATTTTGACTTCGATCAGAATCTCGTTTCCTTGCAACTAGATAATCAGTCTATAGCCACCTGGCCCGCAAACTGGACGGCAACCGGTAATAGCGGAACTGCCCAATTTGGCGCCTTAAATTTTTATGCGATTAATGAAGATGCAAAATTCTGGTTGGATGATTTTTGTGTAGGTCAGACGGAAATTAATAATGAACCTTTGTCATCAGCCGGGAATTTAGAAGAAGCTCCATTGGCAAATAGTGAATACCCATTAAAGAATTAAATCTAACAGATTCGGTTTCTCAGGATATATATATGTAGGTCTCAACAAATGGAGGGGTGATTAGATTGCTCCTCCATTTTCGATTTTTTTCCATTCAAAATCCTGAATCTGAATAGGGAAGAAATCATTCGATACCTAGAAAATAAAAGTCCGGTTTTTGTAGGGCAGGATGTTATGTTGAAGATGATTCCATACTGCCTTGGCGAGCACAAGTTTTTCTAAATCCTTACCTTTTCGGATCAGATCTTTGACAGCATCCTTATGGGTAATGTGTTCTACTCCCTGAGCAATAATTGGTCCGGCATCCAGATCTTCGGTCACATAATGACTCGTGGCACCAATGATCTTGACACCCCGGTCAAATGCCTGATGGTATGGTCGGGCTCCAATAAAGGCAGGTAAAAAGGAATGATGAATGTTGATTATTTTATGAGGATACTGAGCTACCAAATTGCCGGAAAGTATTTGCATATACCGGGCTAGCACGATGAAGTCAATTTTTTCTGAAATTAATAGTTGCTGAATTTTGTCCTCCTGTACTCCTTTATTTTCCGGATTTATTTCAAAATGATAAAACGGAATCTCAAATCTTTCTGCAATTGGCTGAAGACTTGCGTGATTTGAAATTATTACCGGTTTGTCGACGTACCATTCCTTTGACATATACCTTTGTAAAAGATCATAAAGACAGTGTGAAAGCCTGGAAACAAAAATTGCCATTCGCAGCGGACGATCGGTGATGTGCAATTGAAATTCCATGGCAAACTGATCGGCTATTTTCTCCTGAAAATCATCCCTGATCTCTTCTCTTGCGAGAGCAAATCCATCGATTTCCCAGGCTACCCGCATGAAAAATTGCTGGGATTCAAGATCAACATGCTGATCCAGATCAACAATATTGGCTTTAAGATTATAAAGATAAGTGGTCACTGCGGCAACCAGACCTTTCTGATCAGGACAATGCATCAATAAAATGGCTCGGGAGGACTGCATGTGATTTTTTTAAACCCGGCAAAGATAAATTAAGTTGGCAATACTGTTTATTTACGATTCTGCCGGGAATTTCATCGGATGTTGACAAAACAGATAGCAAAGAGAACTGGCTTAGTCACCAACAGGAATTTCAGTTCATATCACCACCTGATAAAAGAGGGACCGATGGATTTCAGACAAATTATGATGGCTTTTAGATTCTACCTTTCCACGGTCACCAAAGCCATCCAATGTCGGGGATCCTTCCTGGTGAGATTCAGGAAATTATTTACTGGTTCCACAGCAACTTCGTTACTCCAGACAGATTCTAAGACATCCATCCATCGAAGTTTATATTTAACTCCCGGACTTACCTGCAGATCAACTTCTCCCCCGACAGGCATGTAGACAATGAAACTACCATTGTTCATTTTCCTGCAAAAAGCCTCGTTATCTTCCCGGTTGTGA
>JBGTCB010000856.1:0-2740 GCA_041748995.1 Saprospiraceae bacterium
CATTCAATACGCTTACCAGTTAGTGGGTTTTGATAACGACTGGCAGTATGTGGGTAAGAAACGATCTGTTACGTACACCAACCTGGATCCTGACACCTATGAATTTAGAGTTAAAGCCACGAATGCAGACGGCATCTGGAATGAAGACTATGAGAACCTCCATCTCATCATCACCCCTCCCTGGTGGGCTACCGGTTGGGCCTACACGTTTTATGTCATCTTATTTGGATCCTTTATGTATGGCATTTATTATTATCAAAAGAGACGCTGGGAGTTACAAACGGCATTGCAACTCCAGGAGCAGGAATCGGGCAGGTTGAAGGAGCTGGATGTATTAAAAACAAATCTGTATACCAACATCACCCATGAATTCAGAACACCTCTGACAGTGATCACCGGGATGACAGAATTAATCCGGAAGCAGCCGAAAGTTTGGGTACAGAAAGGTACTGCTTTAATAGATGAACATAGTCAGCAATTGTTGAGCATGGTCAATCAGATGCTCGACTTGCAGAAAATTGAAGCCGGTAAGATGAATCTGGATTTAATCCAGTCGAATGTTATATCCTTTATTAATTATCTCGTAGAGCCGTTTCAATTTATCGCGAGGACTAAACACCTGGATTTAAGTATTCGGCATGAATCGGATGCAGTCGTATTGGATTTTGATCCAGATAAATTGGCGCAGGTTATTTCCAATTTGTTGTCGAACGCAATTAAGTACACGCAAAAGGGTAAAATTATTTTAAGCACACGGGTCATCAGTTATGACGTTTTTGAAATTAGTATCAAGGACACCGGTATGGGTATTTCAGATGACAAATTGCCTTTCATATTTGATCGATTTTACCAGACCGACCAGGGAAGTACCCGCAGAGGCGAGGGGTCAGGGATCGGATTGGCGCTGGTAAAGGAGCTCCTGCAATTGATGAAAGGGGAAATTGAAGTACAAAGCCGGATCAATGAGGGCAGTGAATTTACTATGCAACTAAAAATCACGAAAACGGCTTCTTTCCGTGACAGCATGGCATTTTTGCCTGAAAAAGCAACAATAACTTATCCTGGCCAATTTACCGTTACCGATGGAATAGCGAAAGACAGGATGGAGCGCATCCTCATTATTGAAGATAATGCCGATGTGCGCAGATACCTGAAAGCACTGCTGGTAGCGGAGTTTCGGATCATGGAAGCTATTGACGGAGTCGACGGAATCGATAAAAGTATCCAGCTTGTCCCGGACCTGATTATCAGTGATGTGATGATGCCAGGTAAAGATGGATATGCGGTGTGTGATACTTTACATCAGCATCCGCTGACCACCCATATTCCCGTTATTTTATTGACCGCCAGGGCGGATACTTCTTCAAGAATCGTGGGGTATCAGAAAGGTGCTGACGTGTACCTGACCAAGCCCTTTCATCCCGAAGAATTAAAGGCACAAATATCCATGCTCCTCGAACAAAGAAAGCGTTTGCAGAGAGCTTATCAACAGGAGCTAGGCAAGGGAGCACCTCCAGCGAAAAATTCTGTGTCAACAGATCCCTTCCTGTCAAACTTACAATCGATTCTGCAGTCCGATTTATCCAATGAAGAACTGGACATCACCCGGATTTGCAAAGACATGCAGGTCAGTCGCAGTCAGCTGCATAATAAAATCAAAGGAACCACCGGATATTCGACTTCTATTTTTATTCGCAAAATCCGTCTGCAAGCGGCCCGTAAGTTAATCACGCATTCTGCGCTCAATATCTCGGAGATAGCCTATCAGACCGGTTTTAAAGACCCTAATTTTTTCTCCAGGGTGTATAAACAGGAATTTGGAGAGAGTCCGAAGGAGGGGAGAGAATCATGACAATCTAATTAAGTAATAATCACTAATTCACCAGAAAAAACCGGCCCCATGTCTCCCCATGGGACCGGTAAGAATGAGATTATACGGGGTCAGTAGGCTGTTGAAATAAGTCAGTTACACTCTTTTAGCAGTTTTCTTCGTCTCGTCAGGGAGACGATTTATGATTTCAGCATCAACCGGAATATCTCAACAGCCTCCTAGTGCTGCATTTCAAAATATCTAACACCATTGATGGCTTCTTTTCCGTCATCTCATCATCATCAAAAGCCTCACGTAGTGAGTACTATGCTCGGTTTCGCTTCTACTGACGCTTCGGTCAGCATCCAGATTTGATCTGACGAAAAATAAGCTCATCATTAATATCAGATACTTCAAAAATGCAGGCACTGGAAATAAATTTCAGATCAAATATTTATTCTGGATCCACATTGTCACAAGGATCAACACTAGTATCGACGTGAGAGCCACCGCTCAACTTGTTGTCTTCACCACAGTCTCTCACAATCTGGTTTGCATAACTCCATACCTGGTTCCCTGAGGAAGTGGGAGTGAAAAATCCAAACCGTTCAGTGTTACCCACCAGTTCTACATCATATGCACCATTTCCGGAGCCAGTATTTGCCAAAAGGGTGTTCTTGAAACCTCCATCAACGACGACGATACCACCATATAAATTGTCATGGGAATTATTAAAGGCATGCAACCAGTGATTACCGGGTTCAGCTGCGAAGAGATTGTCTCCAGCTGGATTTATCAGGCCACCCTCCGGTACTTTGCAAATGATCTGTCCGAAAAAATTACCATAAGTTTCATTATCCCAACTTATTCCTCCTTTATCACAAGCCCAGATACCAAATACAAAACCACTGACCTTATTATCGATGATGG
>JBGTCB010000857.1:0-1966 GCA_041748995.1 Saprospiraceae bacterium
GGGTGCGGCTATGATTATACGCAAAAATCTTTTCGAAAAAATTGGTGGTTTCGATTCAGATTTCTTCGCCCATATGGAGGAAATTGATCTTTGCTGGAGGTTGAAGCAGGGAGGTTACAGAATGTACGTTGTACCATCTTCCGTGGTTTATCATAAAGGTGGTGGTACCCTCTCCTACCAAAGTCCGCGTAAGACCTTTCTGAACTTCCGAAACGGTATGAGCCTTCTCCTGAAAAATGAAAAGGGACTGACTTTGCTTTGGCTGTTTCCCTTGAGAATTGTTTTAGATATCATCGCCGGTCTCCGTTTTCTGGTTATTGGAGAGTATGCTAATTTCCAGGCCGTATGTAAATCGATAGCCCATACTTTTGGTAATCTGCCAGCTACCTGGGTCAAGAGAAGGAAAATCCTAAACACAATAAATAAAATAAGAATAGCTCCTGATAATACAGCTACTGGACGCTATAAAGGAAGCATTGTTTGGGAGTTTTTTATTAAAGGGAGAAAAAAATACCAGGAGCTCCGTTACGTCATTAAATAAATTTTCATGAAAAAAAAATCGGAAGTCATTTATGAAGATGACAACCTGATTATAGTCAATAAAGCACCAGGCATCGCTACCGTGGCGGATCGATATGACGTCAAAGTACCCTATTTACTTAGATGGTTAAATCAAAAATTTGAGAAAGTGTTGCCTGTACACCGGCTTGACACCAATACCTCCGGTGTCATTTGCTTTGCAAAAAATACCGAGGAACAAAAAAGATTGTCGCAATTATTTGCTGAGCGGGAAGTAGTTAAGAAATATAAGGCTATTGTTCTTGGAATCCCTGCCTCCAATACGGGCACGATCGATGCCCGAATTTTTAAATCGGAAAATAAAAATCTGGTATTTATTTCACCGAAAGGTAAGGCAGCCATCACCAAATATAAGGTAGAAAGTACTTTTCCGGGTCACGCATACCTTGATCTCCTAATTGAAACCGGTAGGACGCATCAGATCCGGGTACATCTGCAGCATATTGGCCATCCACTTATGGTCGATCCTCTATATGGAGGAAAATCTTCCTTTTTACTGTCCAGTGTTAAAGCACGATTCAGAGGTGATCGTTTCAACGAAAAACCACTTTTGGATCGAACTCCACTGCATGCATACCAACTGACGATTCCAATGCTGGATGGTCAACAAATGACCTTTGAGTCAGAGATACCGAAAGACATGCAGGCAGTCATCAATCAATTATCAAAAGTGAGGGCCCGACGATAATAAAGTAATGACATCGGGTCAGCCCTATAGCCGGCACTCATATCAAACTGCCTGACCAGGGATGATGTTCTTATTGTTACGAAATCGATTGTGTATTATAAACTACCTTTTCGGGGAACCCCAGTCGGAGTAGGTTTACTAAGATTGATGGAGCGTGAGATATTCAGAGATTTCCACCACAGCGATGTAAGACAGTAAAACATTAAAATTACTGATACACCAGGATTCCAGCTTTCTGATCTCTTCCCTGGAAAGACGGGCAAGTGATTTGCGAAGTTCTTTCCGAAAGATTCTCTGATCAAAACTTACTTTCTCCAGAATGATTTTACTGTAGGATAACCATGACATGCGCTTTTGCATCTGCTAGGATTTTAAATGATTCTCAGACCTTAGAACGATGTAATTCGACCCAGATTATGAAGTTACAAAAAGTTATTTAAGTTTTAACTTTTTTGGAATATTTTGATGGCGTTTCGACCGGTTTTTGATTATCTCTTTCTTGGCTGATCTCTTACGGTCTCCCAGTAATTTTTCCACCAGATCTGGTCGGTTCATTCCCTCGAGTTTAGTGCGGATACTATTCCAGTTTTCCGGTTTATACCAGAAGAAAAACAAATGCTGATTCTTTTTATCGTGTTTAGACTTGGCGGTATAGACCGGTTTGAGGGTATAAGGGTGCAGTCCGGTGTAATAAATCAC
>JBGTCB010000858.1:0-2589 GCA_041748995.1 Saprospiraceae bacterium
CTATTTTGCAGACAGTTCTTCCCCACTTGCAGATCATAAGCTCCCAGATCAAAACAAAAGAAGAGCTTTGATCCCAATACAGCTGCCACTATAAGTCATGAAAAAGTCATTTGTCGTCTTACTGCACATAGGGTTCTGGGCATGCTATTTCCTGTTAGTCTTTATCGTGCTGGGGGTATACTCTAGGAGCGTCCATAATGAGAGCGACCAGGAAGGCAGGGTGATGACCGCCTTCTACAGTATTCTCCTTTTTGCCTTTATCCCTTCGGTGATCTCTTACTTTCTTTATTACTTTTTCCTTTTTCCCAGGTATCTCCAGCGAAAGAAGATTGCAATGGCAATCCTGTTTGGACTGCTCATTTCAGTAGTGGCGTCCATTCTCGCTTACATCCTGCACCGGTATTTTATAGAGACTGGTCAACTGGCAGACATGGATCAGGGTGGCATACACGGCAGATCGACCGCTCCACGCACTCTCATATTGATGTCGTTTATCGGTGCTCTTTGTGGCATGGTGGCCCTGGTCATCAAAGGGTTTATCACCTGGTTTAATGAAATCAAACTCAAGGAAGTCCTTAGGGAGAAAAACCACGAAATGGAAATGGCATTGATTAAATCCCAGCTTGACCCGCACCTACTGTTTAATACTATCAATAATATCGATGCCCTGATCTTAAAAGATTCGGTGGTAGCCTCGGAATACCTTAATAAGTTGTCTGATATCATGCGGTTTATTCTGTATGAAACAAAAGGAGATAAGATCTCTTTGGCCAAGGAGATTGAATATATTGATAAGTATATTGCTTTGCAGAAGATCAGGACCAACAACGAAAATTACGTTCACTTCGAGGTCACCGGTAAGCCGGGAAATAAGATGATCGCACCCATGGTCTTTATCCCCTTTATTGAAAACGCCTTTAAGCATACCCACAATAAGAAACTGGAGAATGCCATTACAGTGCATATCTCTATCAATAATGACACTACACAACTGGTGTGTGAAAATAAAATGGACCCCAGGTCGACGGTTCAGCCAACCATTGGCGGATTAGGGAATGACCTCATTAAGAAAAGGCTGAACCTCATCTATGCGGGACAACATCAACTCGAAGTACTTAAGACAGAAGAACGATATAGCATCCACCTAACCATCCACAATGGATAAATACACATGCATCATCATAGAAGATGAGCCGCTGGCGCTCGAAAAAACAAAGGATTTTGTCAACAAAGTCCCTTTTTTGCATTTAATAGCGACCTTTGACAACGCGCTGATTGGTCTTGCCTATCTCAATAGTAATCGAGTGGATATCCTCTTCCTGGATATCAACATGGATGAACTCACTGGCATAGAACTCCTGGAAAGCTCCAGGATCAACAGCCAGGTCATCCTTACCACGGCATACCAGGAATATGCATTAAAAGGCTACGAGCTACAGATCACAGACTACCTCCTGAAGCCCTTTACTTTTAATCGCTTCTTACAAGCAGTCAATAAGGCGCATGACAACATAGCGCACCGTACCACAGATTCTCCACCGGAATTTATCTTCGTCAGGACTGAAAACCGGCTTGAGAAGATCATCCTTAATGAAATCATCTACATTGAAGGGATGAGAGATTACCGCAGAATCCATACGATCAATAAAAAAATCATGACCCTTCAAAATTTCAGTGAATTAGAAAAGGTGATCCCTGCAAGCTTGGTTTGTAGGGTACATAAGTCCTATATGGTGGCGTTGTCTAAGATCGAATCCATTGAACGGCATCGAATTAAAATCACTGATCAATTGATCCCCATTTCAGATACGTATAAGGATGTCTTCTTTCAGTTGATAAATAGTAGGGTATAAATCTCCTTTTGGCCCTTCAGATTTTAGTGAAAAAATATCTCCCTGTGTTTCTCCACGCATATTTTTTCAAAATGATTCGGTAGCAAAAACCCCGGGTGATTTGCCTTTTCGAATTTTCTGCCTTTTACCCCCTCACCGTACAGGTTCTCTTCTCCCTATCCATACGGGACAGGATTTCACTTCGTTCGACCTGTGTGTTACGCAACCCGGAGTAAAAGAAGAAACCCTTTGGATTTCGGAACGAATTAAATGCGCAGTATTGATGCTTTTGGAAAAACACACCGGAGAAAAATTAGAAGGGGCAAAACAAGGAGGGGCTAATCGAAATGGTGACTACCATTTCGCAGAACATAACCCTCATCATACAGACGACTTCACCCACTTTGCATAGTAAAATTTAGGGGCCCACCTCCTGTTCATACTTTTACTGCTGTTAATAAATAACAATTAAAAACAAAAAAAAATATGAAAAATTCAATGCAGTCGATTCTCGTAACAGGCATGATGTTCCTGTACACTTTTTCTTTCGGTCAAACCCAGGGAACAAGATCAGAATTTCTCAAAAATGACAAAGCCGTTCAGAACAACTATTTAGATTTCTTCCTTGGTGGCGTGGGAACAAACCTCTATTATGGAAATTCAAACAATGCACTTTCCGATTATAAAAAAGAAGCGATGGGGGTACAAGTTGGGGTGTCACTTCAAACAGGTGTTTCATCCCGTTTTTCATTGGTTT
>JBGTCB010000859.1:0-6197 GCA_041748995.1 Saprospiraceae bacterium
ATTCTGACCCAACCTGTCAATTGGGTTGCCTTGTCCTTCGTTCGAACAGCGGTAGAGGTGAAAGATCTTCAGGAACGGATTAGTAAGGCAGGTCACCGTGCCAAAGTGATTTCAAAAATTGAGAAGCCTCAGGCCATTGAAAACATTGATGAAATCATCAAACAGTCAGATGGTATTATGATTGCACGAGGTGATCTGGGAGTGGAAGTACCTATGGAAAGACTACCATCTCTACAAAAAATTATCATTGTAAAGTGTCTTCAGAGAGGAACACCAGTGATAGTTGCTACTCAATTAATGGATAGTATGATTAACAATCCTTTCCCGACCCGAGCCGAGATTCTGGATGTAGCCAATGCAGTACTGGACGGAACCGATGCGGTGATGTTAAGCGGAGAGACTGCTATGGGTAAACATCCGGTCAAAGTCATTGAAGCGATGACCAAGATTATTATAGAGGCAGAAAAAAATTATGATGTGACATCCAAACGAGCGAAAGCTTCGCGGAAGTCAAAAACGTACTACTCGGATGTAATTTGCATCAACGCGGGGAAAACAGCCGACGATATCAGGGCAAATGGAATTGTGGGTATGACAATTTCCGGATACACAGCATTCAAAATTTCAAGTTACCGGCCTTCCTGTAAGATTTTTATTTTTTCCAATACCGAAAATACTCTTTGTGCACTCAGTCTCGTCTGGGGTGTTCGTCCCTACTTTTATGATAAGTTTACTTCCACAGATGAAACCATATACGATGTAACCATGATCCTCAAAGACTCTAACGCAGTTAAACAGGGAGATTATCTCGTCCATACCGGATCCATGCCACTACACCGAAGATTTCGAACCAATTTTCTCAAAATTACGTTGGTCGATTGAGTGTGATTGCCAACTTTTAGGGTAATGTTCACTAAATTTGAGTCATCCGTCGAGTGACTATGTTCTTTGTACAATGGCTTATAGTGGTATCGCGTTATCTTTCAAACAAAATATCAATCTCTTGCGCTTCTATTTCATCGGATTAACCCTTCTGCTTTTTACTGGTGCAGTAGCCCAGACGACCGATAAAAGGTATACGGAAGAAGAAGTCTCTATTGAAAAGCAATTCATTGAAGCCAAGAAGTACAAACTCCTTGGAGATCTTGATGCCGCCAAAGATCTCTTTGAGCAACTACTTAAGAAGTACCGCAATCATGATGTAGCAGCATATGAATTGGCTGAGATACTTCAGCGTGAAAAGAATTATGTAGACGCTTTGCACTATATAAATCTGGCATTGGGCATCGACCCTTCCAACAAGTGGTATCTCTATCTTAAGGCTAAGATATATATCAATGACTCGAAATTTGACCTTGCGGCGGAAGTATATGAGACTCTTACCAGACTGGATGCAGAAAATCTGTATGATCTGGAGAAAAAAGCGTGGCTATATGCTAAAGGTAATCAACCGGATAAAGCGATTATGATTCTCGGGCAGTTAGAGACCAGAATAGGTGTCACGGAAAAAACTGCTTATGCCAAACACGACCTCTATAAGCAGACCGGTAAGAAAAAACAGGCAACAGAAGTTCTTGAGGATCTTGTCAGGCGATATCCAACAATTACAGAGTACCATCATGTCCTGGCGTCATACCTTAAACAGATAGGAAAGGAATCATCTTCTGAAGATATTTATCGCCAGATACTGGTGATTGATCCACAGGATGCCAGAGCCAATGTTGCCCTGGCCAGTACTTTCAGAAAGGAGGGAAATGCCGGTGGCTACCTATCGTCTATCAAACCAATCATTGAAAGTCCTGGTGCAGATATTGATATCAAGATGGCTGAGCTCCTTCCTTATGTTCGGCAATTACAGAAAGACAGGGATCCGGCAGTCATGGCAGCAATGATGGATCTGGTGCTCGTACTTGAAAAGGCTCATCCGGATGATCCCAAACCATATGCCCTTCATGCAGATTTGCTGTCGATATCGGGACAAAATGAAGAGGCTATCAAATACTTCGAAAAAACTCTTGAATTAGATGAGTCAAACTATTTGGTTTGGGAACAACTTCTCATGCTTCAGATGGAATTGAACCGAACTCAGGATCTTGTGAACTCTTCCGCCGAAGCCATGGAAATATTTCCAAACCAGTCATTGATCTACTATTTCAATGGATTGGGATATATGAATCTTCAGAACTATGAAGAAGCGCTGAACGGTCTTGAACAGGCACTTTTAATGGTAGGCAAGAGAAACGATCTGAAATTGAATATTCTGGCATTGCTTGGAAAAACATATCATGAATTACAGGATTACGATGCATCGACCGAAGCTTATGACAATGCCTTGTTACTGAGCCCTGCCGATTCCAGAATACTTAATGATTATAGCTACAATCTGGCTCAAAGAGGTGAGAGACTCAACGAAGCGGAGAAGATGATTAATAAAGCTCTTTCCAGGGAGTCTGAAAATCCCCGTTTTCTGGCCACTAAGGCATGGATTGCTTACAGGCAGCAAAATATGGATAGTGCAAAAGATATTATTGAGCTTTCTATCCGGCATGGAGGAGATCAGTACGGATATATTTTAGAAAAATACGGGGATATTCTTTACAAACTTGATCAAAAGGAAAAAGCACTTAAGAACTGGAAAGCAGCTCAGGAAAAAGGCACCGGATCAAAGTGGCTGGATAAGAAAATCGAGGAGGAGAAATTGATTGAGCAGCAATGAGTATTGGAAAAGGTAATCTTACGATTTTAGTTCTGGTCATATTCTTAACAGGACTCTCCTGTAGCACATCCCGAAAATCAACCTTAGCAACGAATAGTGCAGAGGCAAGATCCTCCCAGTATGTTATGAAACGTCTGAAGGATCAACAGGTTGTTGTCAAGGATTTTAACGCACGGGCCAAAATCAAATACGATGATGGTGAACAGCGAATAAGTTTTGCAGCTCAGTTAAGAATGAAGGAAAGTCACTATATCTGGATCAGTGCCTCATTTTTGACTTATGAAGTTGCCCGGATATTGATCAGACCGGATTCCATTTTTGCTATTAATCGATTGGAAAAGTCTTATGTTTCCGAAAGCTATGACAAATTTAATCAGTCTTATGAGATTCCTGCCACCTATGAGCAACTTGAGCAAATGCTTCTTGGTAACAGCATAATCAATGCTCAATTGCCCTTCGACTTTCGATTTGAGACCGATCACTATCTGATGTCTCAGAATATTACTTCAATTACCCTCTCAGAAAAAATCAATCCTCTACGGTTTCGGGCCGATCAGGTCGAGGTGATCGATGAGAACTCAAGGTATGAAGTCAGCGCTCAATATCAGGATTTCAGAAATGGTTTGCAATCAAAGGAATTTTCCTATTTTCGTGAATATATTATAAAGAAAGATAATACACATGTCGCTAGTATTCAATTAAATTTCTCTGAAATTGGTACAGAAACGAAAAAGGCTCCTTTTGAGATTCCCGATCACTACGAACGTGCTGACTAAGCTTTTTCTGGGTGTTTTCCTGATAAATGTATATGTGAGTTCTGCTTTTGGTCAATCTCTCGAAGATTTAAAGGTTGAACAAGCTTACTTAAACAAAAAGTTAGACCTGGCAAGCAAATTACTCACTGAAAACCAGCATAAAAAGGGAGACACCGAATCCAAAATCTCCCTACTCAGTAAGCAAGTCGAAACCCGAAGAAAGCTCCTGCAATCCATAGAGAAGGAAGTGATAAGTATCAAGTCGCGCCAAATAACCAGTGATCAGGAGATCAGGAAGTTTCAGAAGCAAAAACAAGATCTGATCGGTTCTTATAGCACTGTTCTACAAACCAGCTATAGATCTAAATTGTTGAAAAACAGATGGTTATTTCTATTTTCTTCTCAAAGCCTACCTCAGTTGTATCGCCGATGGAGATATCTTAAACTGTTAAACAATGGGGTTGGAAAACAATTTGGTTCCATTAATCTAACGGTCGAAAAAATTGATCAGGAGTTGACAAAGCTCAAACAACTGGAGTCTGATAAGGAAAAGGCACTTAAGGAGAATGAACTTCAGAAAAAGACCCTGGATCAGAATTTGATCAGTCATCAAAATGCTTTAAGCAGCCTGAAGAAGGAAGAGAAGAACCTTAAGGCAGATATTCAGGAAAAACGAAAATCCCAGGCCAAACTCCGGGAAGCGATCGTCAAGATGATTTCTGAATCCAGAGGTGAGAGTAATAATTTACCACTTACTCCTGCCATGGTCAAACTTTCGAACTCCTTTGCAGCCAATAAGGGAAATTTACCCTGGCCTGTGGAAAGAGGTCTGATCGTCAGGAATTTTGGAAAAC
The DNA here is from genome assembly GCA_041748995.1 of Saprospiraceae bacterium. GTDB lineage: Bacteria > Bacteroidota > Bacteroidia > Chitinophagales > Saprospiraceae > JABDMH01. The sequence continues at coordinate 4,326 of JBGTCB010000859.1, forward strand.
AAATACATCCAACTCTTAAAAATGTCACCGTTGTTAATAATGGAGTTGATATTACAACCGATGCCGGATCGACAGTCAAGGCTATTTTTGAAGGAACGATTGTCGGTCAGCAATATATACCGGGTTACGATCATATGCTGATCGTTTCACATGGAGACTTTTACACGGTATACTCTTATTTGTCTGTTACACTTGTGCGTAAAGGCGAAAAGATCAAGACAGGAGAATCGATCGGAATAGCCAGGGAAAGGGGAGGTACAGGACAGATCCACTTAGAAATCTGGCAAGGCCGGGAACTATTAAATCCTCAGAGTTGGTTGAAAGATCATTAACATTTATTTATGTCGACGGATTGGAATATTGGTAAACAAAATGGAAATGGGCTGCACCGGGTAACAGAAAATGCCGTCATGGTTGGGCTTATCTACAAGGAACATACAGAACAACAGGTCAATGAACACCTGGATGAACTTGAGTTTTTAGCTACAACTGCAGGTGCTCAGACACTCAAACGATTTGTCCAGAGGTTGCCACATCCCGATCTCCGGACTTACGTAGGAAAAGGTAAACTGGAAGAGATCGCTCAATACATCGAATCGCATGATATCGATCTGGTTATTTTTGATGATGATCTCACGGGTAAACAACAGAATATCCTAGAAAAAGAGCTGAAAAGAAAGATCGTAGACCGAAGTACCCTTATACTTGACATATTTGCAAACCGTGCGCAAACCGCTCAGGCCAAAACACAGGTGGAACTGGCACAAATGCAGTACCTCCTCCCACGATTAAGAGGACTTTGGACACACCTTGAGCGGCAGAGAGGAGGTATTGGGATGAGAGGACCCGGTGAGAAGGAAATTGAAACTGACCGCCGGATTGTACGGGATAAAATTGCAATGCTCAAAGGCAAACTTGAAAAGATCGACCTGCAGAATACCACTCAGCGTAAAAACAGAGGAGATCTGATTCGGGTTGCCCTGGTCGGATATACGAATGCCGGTAAGTCAACCCTTATGAACCTGCTTGCCAAGTCAGAAGTTTTTGCAGAAGACAAGCTTTTTGCTACCCTGGATACAACGGTACGGAAAGTAGTGCTGGAACGAATGCCTTTTCTGCTTTCAGATACAGTTGGCTTTATCAGAAAGTTGCCACATCATTTAGTCGAAAGTTTCAAATCGACCCTGGACGAAACCAGGGAAAGTGACCTTATTTTACATGTTGTGGATATATCTCATCCGCAATATGAGGATCACATCGAGACTGTAGAAACTACTTTAAGAGAACTGGATTGTGGAGATAAACCGGTGATTATGATCTTCAACAAGATTGATAACTACCGCGATCACTATTTTGATCAATTGCTCGACAGTGCGACCCAATCCGAACTGGAACAACAGTTGAATGAATCCCTGTCCAAACGTTACCAGGTGCCATGTCTTTTTGTTTCTGCCAGGACGAGCGAGAATATAATGGAGTTGAGACAATTACTGGTTGAGCAAATCAGGAATCTCTATGAGATCCGCTACCCTTACCAGGTAAAGAGCTTTTAACCTTCTATTTCAGAGATCAGGACCCGGACGGCTTGTAATCTTTCTCTGAATTCTGCAATCCCACCTGCACCCGGCATTCGGATAGTTTGTTAACTTTAGAGACCGATTGAAAAGACCAAAGATCAAAGATCAAAGATCAAACTATGATCTGTTGGAGCAACAACCAAAATAAATAGCCCATGGTTTTCCTTGAGTTTGAAAAACCTCTCGAAAGTCTTTACGAGCAATTAGAGAAGATTAAACAAGTAGGACAGGAAGGAGATTTGGACGTCGAGCCTATGATGAATGAGCTGGAATCTAAAATCAAAAAAAAGAAAAA
>JBGTCB010000860.1:0-3455 GCA_041748995.1 Saprospiraceae bacterium
TCGCCCGCCATAACCATATCTGTTTTTTTCCGGCCAAGACCTTCAAAGGTGTGCAATTCTTTTATACGGGCCTGTACGATTCCACCGGCATTACGCACCAGTTTAACCGCTTCTCCCGTGCGAATACTTCCGCGATGAACTTTACCAATGGCAATACGTCCCACAAAATTCGAAAAGTCGAGGGAGGTAATTTGCATTTGCAGGTTTCCTTCAGGAGGATTAGGCGCAGGAACTTTTTCGAGGATGGTATCGAGCAAATAGGTAATATCGGTTCTTGGTTCCTGCCAATTCGGACCGAACCAGCCATGTTTGGATGAACCATAAACGGTTGAGAAATTCAGCTGTTCTTCACTGGCATCCAAATGGAAAAACAGTTCAAATACGGCTTCATGCACTTCGTCAGGACGACAGTTTGGCTTGTCTACTTTATTCACAACCACAATCGGCTTTAGTCCGAGTGCAAGGGCCTTGTGCAATACAAAGCGGGTCTGAGGCATTGGGCCTTCAAAGGCATCAACCAATAGCAAAACGCCATCGGCCATTTTCAAAACACGTTCAACTTCTCCTCCAAAATCACTGTGACCCGGGGTATCGATGATATTAATTTTTGTTCCTTTATATTGAACGGAAACGTTTTTCGAAAAGATGGTAATACCTCTCTCCCGCTCCAAATCGTTTGAATCGAGGATCAGGTCACCCTTCTCTTCATTGTCGCGAAATTGGTTGGTTTGATGGAGTATTTTGTCTACTAACGTAGTTTTACCATGGTCGACGTGGGCGATGATGGCAAGATTGCGAATATTCAGCATTGTATTTAAAAGGTCCGCAAAGGTAAGCCTTTTATCCGTGCTTTCGCATCTATTCACAAAAGCTTAAAACATCACTCCGCCACCAAAGGTGAATCCCGACATGCTGACATCCTTGTTATCCGACTTACCGAGGGTAGTAAGTGCCTGAAACATCCGGAATTCAAAGAAAAAATCCTTTCCGGCCTCAGTAGCCAATTCAAGACCCACATCAAAGCATCCAAAATAGGTTAAAGGAACGGCGCCATTCATTTTCCTGGCTTCATATCCATGGCTATTGTTGGCAGAGCTATTGTCGTATTGACGTTCTTCCAGATTAAAGAGATTCGCCTGTATCATGATACCCCCTCCCACATAAGGTCGGAATTTTTCAGAAGGCAAATTGAGGCGAATACCCATCGGAAGTCCAAGATTCAGATTGGTATACCGTTCCGTATAAGGCTGATCAGAATTAAGTATCCCGTCAGCAGGACGAACACCACGACCTTCAACACTGCTGAAATTCACCTGAAGGTCAGCCCGAAGTCCGAACCAGCTATTAAGTCCATACACCATAATTCCCCCTGCCTGAGCGTAGAGTTTCGGGGCAGGTGGGCTACTAAAAGTAGCTGATTCATAATTTGCAGCGCCGAAACCTATTCGGGTACCGGTGCGTAAGCCCTCACTTTGGGCTATTGAGAAGAAAGGCATGCAAATAGCTGCCGTGAATAGGATTGTTTTCATAGTAATTCTTTGGACTAAGGTACAAAATTCAAGCTCCAAGTTCCAAGGCTTGCGCATGAATAATTCAACGGAGGCGCAGAAAAGTTGGTGTATGCTCGGCTTATTGCTTACGCCGGCTTAAAGGCGCGGTTTTGCTTGCGGACGAAAAAAACCGCGTCTCTGATCGTGCGTCAGCCACCAGAACCCAAAACCCAGAACCCAGAACCCCTGTGCCTATGGTTCGGCTCCGCTCACCATGACGGCACCCACTCCATGCCCCATGCTCCGTGCCCCAAATCAAAGCCCTCTAAACTCAGGCTCTCTCTTCTCCACAAAAGCGGTCATTCCCTCCTTTTGGTCCTCTGTTGCGAAGAGCATATAGAAGTTTTTTCGTTCAAAGGAGAGTCCTTCGGAAAGGCTGCTTTCGAAGGATTTGAGCACCGATTCTTTGGCCATTTGAAGGGCGATGGGTGAGTTGCGGGCCATCTTTTGGGCCATTTTTATAGTTTCATCCATCAATAAGTCTACCGGCACAATTTTATTAATGAGTCCGGCTTGCAGGGCTCTTTCGGCAGAGATAAATTCTCCGGTGAGCACCATTTCCATGGCCAGCGCTTTGCCCACTGCTTTTGGAAGGCGTTGGGTCCCTCCTGCGCCGGGCATCACGCCAATTTTTATTTCGGGTTGTCCGAATTGCGCTGTTTCCGATGCGACCACACAGTCGCAGTGCATCACCAGCTCACAGCCCCCGCCAAGGGCAAAGCCGGAAACTGCAGCGATAATAGGTTTTTTCGTTTTTTTGATTTGATCCCAGGTGCTGAACTGGTCGATTTTAAGCATATCGATGGCATTTTTTCCGCTCATCTGTTTGATATCTGCGCCTGCGGCAAAAGCCCTTTCGTTTCCGGTAATGATGATCACACGTACCTTTTCATCAGCGTCGAGGGCTTTTAAGGCATCCCTGATTTCTCCCATTAACTCGAGATTCAGGGCATTAAGTTCTTTCGGACGGTTGAGCTGTATTAGCGCGACATGTTCCGTAAGTTGTTCGTTAACGATGATAAATTCGAATTTCATGGGAGGTATCTTTTTTCTACAAATAAAGCGAATCGGTATATAAGGTAAGCAGCAAGGAGTCCGATTAATGCCCCAACAAATACATCCCCCGGAAAATGGACACCAACATAAACCTGAGCGAAGCTTATTACAGCTGCCCAAGCAAAGAGTGCATAAGATGTCCATGACCTGGATGAGCGTCCTAACAGGAGACAAAGAAACAAAGCGATGGCAAAATGATTCGACGCATGGGAAGAAACAAATCCATACCTGCCCCCACAGCTTCCGTCGTGTTTACGCAGAACAACCTCTTCCTGCAGATTTTGATGGTGACAAGGCCGCGGGCGCTCAAAATAAGGTTTAAAAATACCGGATGCAGTATAGTCGGAGATTCCCACTGCTGTAATGAGCCCGACAATCCATAACCAACTCCGCTTTTTTTTGAGCCTGATGATGAGGTATAAAAAGAAAATATAGAGGGGAATCCAAATTTTAGCCTCTCGCAGCCAGGGCATAAGAAAATCAAAAAAGTTATTGGCTAAACCACGGTTTATCAGGAAAAAAAGGTCGTGATCCCAGGAAGCCAATTGCGTGATCATGTTTTTGCGATAAGGATGATACGTTCAGAGTTTGTCTCGTCGTAAGGATTTAATTCATAATCGCCATAACAATCGAGAATCTCAAAGCCGGTTTCTTTCAAAAGTTTTTCAAAATCACCGCGGCTAAAGGCTTCCACACATTCTTCGAAATAATAGTCGGAGCCGTCGTGTTCAAATTCAATTTGTTTACGGATTTTATTATCGACCAGCGTTCTGGTGATATTAAAGGTAATTCCTTCGTTTTCTTTCGTCTCCTGCTCAACCAGGTTTTTGGCCAATGTGCTTGCATTAA
>JBGTCB010000861.1:0-4906 GCA_041748995.1 Saprospiraceae bacterium
GAGATGGTAAGCGAACTATTCCCAAATTGAGATTTAACTCTTCTCTAAGATCTTATAATTTTATCGATCCTGCCGGCCAGAGTATTGTGATCGATATTTGAATTTTTTTTCAGAACATTGCTCAACAATGCCACTAAATAGGTCGTACCATCATCGTGTTCGATAATCGCCACCGAATTCATAAAATTCTGCACATTACCTCTATATTTTCCACAGTCCGGCATGGTTGTGCGATCACACTTATACAAACTTCCCGATTTGAAATAAATAGCGGCATCTTTCAGACTAGCGTTAGCACCATAGCGGATCCGGCGATCGGTCATATACAATAATCGTTTGATTTCGAGACTGGATTCGGTGTCAATCAAATCTCCGCGTTCCAGAGCAACCAACCACTTCATAAGCCCTTTTGGACTGCCGATACTCCCCCCTTTTGCGGGGATATAACTATTGCCTCCGCTGGTAAACAACCGGCCCAGTCTCCATTCATCTTCACCTATTCCCGCGGAGCGCAAAGGGTCATTTACGACCGAATTAGCAATATCCGCCAGTTCAGCCTTCGGTGTGTTTTTAAAATAGGTTTCCGCCTCTTCTTCGGTCAGTGCAGGATATTTTTCCCCAAATACCCGCAACAATATGGCCTCCCGCCATATAATAGTAGCCGCACCATTATTGCTGACAGACATCATGTGGTCAGCCCACTCATACAGACTAAAAGTATCCTTGGCCTGGACAGTCCGTTTAACCAGCTTCCTGGTTTCGGGATTAAAAAATGGTACTGTATGTTCATCATAGAGACCCCATTTTCCTGCACGGACAATTTTAGTCTTTAATAGTTCCTGCCGTTTTTCAAAAGATTCAGGATATAAATTAGCCAGTTCACAAAAGAAACCGGAAATCACCGCAAGTTTACCCACGCTACCCGGCTGGAACCCGCGGTCTTCTTTCCGGGAGGCATAACGGATGGGTTTTCCGGGTGTAATATCCAGTAAAGAGATAGAGTAACTTTCATGCAGGTTCGGAAACAAGGCATTCAATGATTTTTGCAATGCTGGGTCCACTGACGGTAAGGTTACCAGACTATCAGCTTTGCTTGTCTGGAACAGATTCAGTTTCAGATCTTCTAATTTTTTTTGTGCTCCCTTTATTGGCGGAGTCGCAGTGAGCTCACCTTTCATAATCAGATCAAGGTACATGAGCCTCCTTATTCCAGTCAGTCCAAAACCATCGATAGGATATGCTTCCACTTTATCCAAAGCGAGTGGAAGAATAAACAAAGCAATTAAAAAAGTAATGATTGTTTTATTTTTCATAAGGGACTATTCATCTTAATAATTTTATTTCGGTCAATCGCAGGAGAAATCTTCTCCAGATAATCCAGACCCAGGGCATTTTTATTCTCAACAAAGGGTCTGATCTGAAATAACCAGATTTTATCATCCTTGAAACCCAGTTCGACATCCAGGGGTGTTTCCTGAATGAGCTCCATGTATTGAGGCATTTGATTTTTAATTAACCGGGCCATAGATCTCAATTCATACAAGTTGTTCGTACTTAAGATTCTGTTTTCAAAAGTGGCAAAATGCATACTGGTACCTCCTGTATCCGGCAAACGGCGATATTGCGGTTCACGGGCCGGAGACAGCAAATGATTTTTCCCCCGATGATCCAGAAGATATGTTTCGGCTGCCTGACCATCCACGGCACCTCCGGCACCCCGGCTAAAAGCTACCGTGATATCGCGCAGATCAGCGGTAGTAATTCCCTTGGTAATTAAAACTCCGGAATAATCCACATCCACACTGGGAATGATCAGAATCGAGGGAAAGACGTTTTCCGGATTTAACAAATAACGCTGCCTCCAGCGAAAACTCCGTTCGGTATAGGGTGAAGCCCAAACATCTTTTATACCCTGAAGGATATCTTCTTTCTTAACAGCATTGAATACCGTGAGGTTTAATCCGGCACCGGTGAAGTCTTTGAGGTCCTCCATATTCGTGTCACTCCTTAAAAAGACCGGTACCTTTCCGATAGAATTTTCAAAAGCTTCCAGAAAACCTTTTTCGAGACTTCCGATAAACTCCGGTGATAAGGTTATTTTTTTAATCGCATTCCTCAGAATATCTAGCTGTATCAGAATGAATTGATCGATCTGTACTTCACTGATATTCCGGGTTCTCATATTATCTGCCTCAGTGAAAATTTGGTTGAGAAACTGCCAATAGGAGATCGAATTTCCCGGCATGATCTGATCAAGATGTTCCCGGAAGGCTCCAAATGGTAAGACAAGACCTTCCACGACATGTTCCGGGAAAACGGATTTTAACTGTCCTAAATTGGCTGCTTTCGGACCGCAGATCTTACCGGATGAAGAGGCATTGACCGTCCGCAAATTCAGTATTTTCTTCTCATTCAGATCTATTTGATTAATCGGTATTGTGATTCGGTCGTCACTTCTGGAAGTGATTTGAAATAAACCTTGTTCCTCCGCTGTCATCTGTGAGGCGAATTTTAAGACGACATTACCACGGTTGGAGACGGCATAGAAGACTTTTTTTCCTTGATGTGATTTTAATTGCTGAAAATTTTCTCCGGAAAGAATCGCATTGGGTATTCCCAGATTTCTTGCCAGTAATTGTACATGAGAAACCATATTACCCTCACTCACGGTTAAGATCCCGGCAACCGGTTTTAAATCAGAAGGCGCATATTGAAATACATATATTTTATCGGAGGCTGTTTCTCCGGCGAGATCCCCTTCTACGACCACCAGTTCTCCACTGGCTATCCCCGGATTCACTCCCCGAATGGTTGTTGAGTTGTCCAGATCCAGTATTTTATGGGTTAGATTCGATTGTCTGGCTACAAAATCTCCCAATTCACCAATGGTATTACCAAGGTTTAACAGGGCAGAACCGCGAATTCTGTCGTCGATAAACCCATATGCCATCGGCTCAAAAGAACTATAAAGATTAACTACATCCTGATAGACTCCTCTTACCATACCGGATCCCCAATGCACCAAATTATTTGTATTTTCCAACAAATCACCCAGAGCGCCGAGGGTCATTTCTGATTGGGAATAATTGGCGATGTCACCGGAAATCTGATCCCATTCCCAGGCTTCCAGGTAACCGCAACCCACTGCAGCCATTCCGCTGAAACAAATTTTTTCCGCTGCTTCCCCGGCAGTCTTCGGTTGCCATTTGGTGGATTGAATAAAAAAGATATCCTCGAGTTTAATGGATAGATCAAAAAGCGCCAGCCGGACTTTATTATTTTTTATGGCAGCTATTTGCGGCCTTATTTCGGCAATTTTTTCGGCAGTAGATATTACAAAATCAGGCCCCCATTCTTTGCCAGCATAAAAATTGACATAATCACTTAATGAAGAACGTAAGGGGTTGTCGACCGGTATTCTATTGATATAGGTTTTTAAACCTTGCAGATCGACCGGTTTAAAAATAGATTGCATATCTCTGATCAATAAATCAAATTGCTTTTGCAGATCGGCCGATAACCTCGACCGGTGTTGACTGAGAAATGTTTTGACCTGGTTGATATCTGCTTCTTCCGGTTGCCCGTGAATTTTTACCCGCAGATCCTGAAATGCCGGATAGTCATCCGAAATAGTTTTCGAGATCGCCCGGACATTATAGGATTTTTCTGACTCTGCGCTATGGGGAATCGTACGGACGGATTGCCGGATGAGAAAAAACTGGGTATTGATGGCCTTGTTACTTTTTAAGAGCCACTCAAAAAATTCCATGCCCCAGGTTGCTTCATCCTCACTTTGAAATGCACCCCGGTAATACTGTGCTTTTTGTAAAATCCAGCCATCATCAATAGATTTGAGATAATGCTCCAGATGATATTGCTTGAGACGGGAATGATTATTCGCTGCATCCCAGAAATCTTCTTTTGCAGTGGTTGCCAGGATTTGTCCGAGATAGAGGTGATTTTTCTTACCCAGTAACTCAACATCATCTTTATATCGGGCTCTTTGAAATCCTCCCGGTTCCGGACATTTTTCTCTGGGAGGAATAATCGTACCATCTTTGCAAAACCACCGGATGTCTTTATAGGGACCACGAATATCATCTTTATAAAGAGCAATTTTAGTCCGGATTTCTTCATTGGTCAGGGGTTGACCATAGACTATCTGAATATCCGCTTGAAAACCTAAAATCAGATATAAAATAAGAACTGTATTTATTTTAAGATGCATGTAGATGATACTTATAGAGTGGTTTCTGTAGTTACTTGCTTTTACCGGGCATTATACAAACCGACGGTATCGGCATAGGAGAAGTTCGGCAGCGTCTGTCTACATAGTAAACGTAATTTTTTTTAGGTTGTTCCCCAAGGTAGCGAAACTCGGTCTTTTTTCCTGGTTTCGCATCCCTTTCAAAAGGATGCCGGAGCACAGAACTCCGGATGTACTTCGATATAAATGCAGGGAGATCAGTACTATAAAAAGGAACAGAATCTGATTTAAAGTGATCACGATAACAGAAGCAGGGAAACCAAATCTGACGGGAGATTGTATTATAGAGAGACAGAATTTAATGATGGATTACATTGATTATTACCAGGTTTTGGAGGTTGATAAGAATGCGGATACTCAGGCTATTAAAAAAGCATATCGGAGATTGGCCAGAAAGTATCACCCGGATCTGCATCCAAATGACGATCAGGCCAAGCGTAAATTTCAACAGATTAATGAGGCTCACACCGTATTGATCGATACAGAAAAGCGGTCTAAATATGACAAATATGGTAAAGACTGGGAGCATGCCGAAGCATTTGAAGAAGCCGCTCGTCAAAGGCAGCAGTACCAGGGGGCTGGAAGAGGGAGAACCGGATCATCTACCGCTTATGAAGATTTTGGCGGTCAAGACTTTTC
>JBGTCB010000862.1:0-4078 GCA_041748995.1 Saprospiraceae bacterium
ATATCAGTCTCACCATCTCCGGTGGTATGCACCTTAATTTGTTGTTTATCAAAAGTTAGATACATTCTAATCTGGTGTATATGAAAAGACCGTGGATACCGGATCTGCCGGGCCTCATCCCGGGCAATCTGCTGTCCGGTGCTTCCCGGTTATGATTAAAAATACTCATTAATGAGTATTGTATGCTATGGTTGGAACATTTTTCTTTGACAAGGAAGAAGATGAGTGGAGCGATGTTGTGAATTGACTGTCAGTTCGTCTCTGGTTTAAGCATGGAAGATAACCGGATATTAAATTAATGAACCATTTATTTAGTGTTTTATGCCAGATATCAGAAAATGTCGATCAAGTGAAATTGACCGGATAATAAATAAAATGACTTCTTATGCCTTATTTTAGACCAGCTGTCAGTAAGATGAAAACCGGACTAAGCAAAGAAGGTACATTTAGACCGGATTGTAGCGCACCTGCCCCAGGACCGTGACCGGGAGTTGAAAAAGTGTCCTCCTTATAAATAGGGATTTTCATCTGACCCTATTTGAAGGATGGCAGGAGGGGAAGAAAGAGTTTAATTTTAGCTGAGCTTTAAGAAAAGGAATAGCTCTTAAATTTCAGGGCATTAGAAGTGAAGCGGGATCACCGCAGCGAAGACAAAAATAGTGGAATAGACTAGTGCTGGTATGGAATAAATGGATATGTCCTAGGGATTAATGTGACTTTGTCTAAAATATAAGTACATGCACTCAAATCGATTTATATTGCCACCATGCAATTCAAGCCGGGAAAGGAAACTTGAAAAAATCCTCTTAACTGACCGGGAGAATGAGATTCTCGAGTTGGTTTCCCTGGGCCAATCGACCGATGAAATTGCCCGCAATCTTTTTCTAAGTCAGGATACCATAAAGACCCACCGAAGGTCGCTCCTGCTAAAATTCAGAGCTCGTAATATGGCACAGATGATCAGGATGGCTTTTGAGCAGGGCGTATTTGAGGAAAGTATCCCGTTATGATAAAAAGCCGCAAGAACGAAACAGGAAATATAAGTACATAAACAAGTGACAGATCATAATAGACAGGAGTAATGAAGAACATAAAAAAGTAAGCTTGACCAAAATTATATGAAATGACTTTTAAAACCCTAATAGGAATTCTGTTACTCTCTATGACATATTTTTCATTACCAGGACAAAGCCGAATTCAGGATTCTTTAGCTTTAGTTGATTTTTACAATTCAACCGGTGGATACGGGTGGCAATTAGATTCGAGCATGAATCAGTGGTTTGGAGTGACCTTAAATTCCGAAGGTCGTGTAAAATGGTTGAGATTTGACATTGTACCTAACTTGAGAGGCACAATTCCTGAGAGTATAGGTAATTTGAGTGAACTAACTCGTTTGAATATCTTGGGGGGGTATATGTCTGGAGATGTGCCTGCAAGTATTGGAAACTTACTTAAGTTGGAACACCTACAATTGAGTTCGAATTTTTCCGGATCAATTCCAGAATCAATAGGCAACTGTATTAGTCTAAATTACCTGCAATTAACCGGCCTATCAGGCCATATCCCAACTGCTATAGGTAATCTTCAAAATCTTGAATATCTATCTTTAACTGGGTCTTACATAGGACAGATTCCAGAAACAATAGGTAACCTAACGAACCTTAGGAATCTGGTGCTCTCAGGTAATGAATTGACTGGCAATATACCAGAAACATTATGCTCCTTAACTCACCTTGGAACTATTAGATTGAGGAATAATCTATTGGGTGGTGTCATCCCAATGTGTTTTGGTAATCTCAAAACGCTAAAAGTGATTGACCTTACAGATAATAGTTTAAATGGCTCTATTCCAGACACCATCGGCACTATTTTGGGGCTTGAGGCTATTCTGCTGAGTTCGAACAAATTTACAGGATCTATCCCATGGACCTTTGGTAATTTAATTAATTTAGAGTTTTTATATTTAAATAGCAATAATTTATCAGGTTGTTTAGATTCTAGCCTTCTTAATCTCTGCAACCTCACAGAATCTGGTAATACGAGAACAATTCGATTAGAAAATAATACTGATTTACCAAACGGGGGTGATTTTTCAAGTTTTTGTTCATCCAGTTCAGGAATATGCAAAGAAGAATGCAATGAGTGTTTTGGTGATATTGTCATTTCATCGCAGAATCAACTCGATACTTTTAATTGTTATAGAGTCAATGGAAACCTTGTTATTCAAGGTCAAGGGATTTCAAATTTAGATAGTTTAATATGTCTTCAAACAATTACTGGCTCACTGACAATTGATAATACAAGTATTATTGGCATAAATGGATTAGATAATTTAATATCTATTGGGGATAATTTAATTCTTATTAATAACCCAAATCTTCTATTGGTCAACCAATTTGACGGCATAGATTCCCTGGGATTTGATTTACTAATTGCTAATAATTCAAATCTATACAATATTTCAGGTCTTAGTAATCTTAGGTACATAGGTAATCGACTAGAGGTTGTAGACAATCAATCGCTATCAGAATGTTGTCCCTTATTCCCATTATTAAATAATTTAAATAATATAGAGGGACGAGTTACGATCCATGATAATTTTACAGGTTGTGTAAGTATTTCTGAGATCCTTGATACTTGTGGTGCTTTTGAACTGAAGCATTATCACCAGGTTGAAAACAATACTAATTTTCCTGAACTAAGATTATTGAGTTTGCACACCAAAAGTACAGATAGTCAAATCAAAATCTGTGCAGATGGATCAACTTCATCTTTGTTTATTGTCAGGAGTCAAGATAATATGCCATTTCCCGACACTTGGAGTCTTAGGATTAAAGAAGATCCTTTCGGTCTTAATACAGATCTCTATGGGAGATTTGAAACATTGTCAAATTCAGATAGTTTAGTGATAATATACAAACATCCCGAATATAACTTGTCAGTGTTATCATATGATATAATTAATCTTGAAATGTATAGTAGCTCAGATAATTACATTATTCACACGATACCAATAAGATCGTACAAAGCTCCGCTCCTATTAATTCATGGACTTTGGGCAGATAGTGAATCCTTTCGCAAAATGGATCAAACGCTTGTATCTATTGGTAGTCATGAACCATGGATGATCAGAAGAGCTAATTATAGGAATACAAACGACAAATCCTTTTTGGAAAATTTCAGTAAAATATCTGAATTTATAGATGAAGGTATTAAATTTTTTGTTGAAACAAGACAAGTATCAGTGGGCAAAGTTGATATCGTGGCACATAGTATGGGTGGTATACTTAGCCGACTGTATTTGCAATCTGGTCTATATCGTGATGACATTCATAAATTGATTACTTGCAATACTCCACATTCCGGATCTCAAGCGGCTAACCTCTTATTAGATAATAATTCTTGGTTTGGCCCCACTCTATGTGGAATAATTCTTGAGTCTGTAGAGAATTCATCTTATGAGAATCCATTGGGATCTTGTGCAAATGGTGCAATCTTTGATCTACAAGTCGAAGGTTATACTATTGAACAAATTTTAAATGGAAATGAGTTAAACAACAACAGAGTACCAAGTCATGCAATTGTAAGTTATGCAATCAATAGCGGTATAAGTCAAGATTTAGACCTAGTATTAGATATATCAGATATACTGAGCAATTTTTTTGATTGGATCCCGGAAAGAGAGTGGATTGAGGTTATAGATGAACTATTCAACTATGATGAACATGACAATGCTGTTAGTGCCGCCAGCCAAAGAGGTGGAGTCGCATCAAAGTCATCATATATCGTTGAGAATCAAATGCATAATGGATCTGTTTCAAACGAGCTGATGATCGCAAAAGTAGATCAATTATTGGCTAAAAATCCCAATGATGTTAATTATTTTAGTCGTGGTTTTTTTCCTGCTGCATTATCTTACTCCTTACCTGGGGCATTTAGAAATGTAAATAGCATCAATGCAAGATCTATTTCGATTCCAACTATCCACATTGTTTCTCCTGCAGAAAATCAGACATTTAATCCAGGGGACACTATTTATATTGATGTGTGCGGATCTAATATAACTGATATTGTATTA
>JBGTCB010000863.1:0-3824 GCA_041748995.1 Saprospiraceae bacterium
CATTAGACTTTCTATTACAAGGCAGAATTGCTGCAAATACGGGCACATCATCGATTTTTGATGCTCACAGCATGATGATACCATGCTTTCCCATCCGTGAGCGGTTCTTTCGCTCGAAGATCTACCAGATCTCGTTGTGCCTTACAGGCACAAATCGCTCATTCATGCCCTCAAAAACCTCTGGAGCGCCCGTCTTTATTGCACTTCTGCCTTTCACAACAAAACCCTAATACCTAATCCCGGTTAAAGTAGGTTTTTGGATGATGACCACATACCAATGCACTAGAAAAAAATTAAGAAAATTTTAAACGCACATACAGAACATGCTCTTAACACCAATCGTTAAAAACAAAAAGTGATGTCCAGAATAGTCCTTTTCCTTATAATCCTGGCAATTTTCTCATGTAAAAAAGATGAGGAAGAGCCCATAATTACCGTGAACACCTTGCATTATGACGGACCTAATTTTTCAGCTCCCGTTTTAGCCAGGGGCATTTCGTATCCTTCCGTCAGGTTTTCAGCGAATGCTATACAATCCGTTCAGCTTCAGGGTAAAATAATCAACAAAATTGATTTCTTCCTCGATCAAAGACCGCAGTCCATGAGGATATTAATATTTCATTGGGATTCTGCTGATACCATGCCAGGAGACCTGATTTATGGAGAAACATTGAGTGATCTGAATACGAACAGCTGGAATAGTTATCATCCGGACGCGGAGGTATCTCTACCGGAAACCGGTATCTGGATTGCCTTTGAAGTTATGGCCGGTGATAATGACCTTCGGGTAATTGGCTGTGATCCCGGACCCCGGATAGAAAACGGAGATGTCTATGGTCTTTTTGGAGATAATAACCCGGGATGGATCAGTTTCCTGGAGTTTTCCCAACAGGAAGTTAATATTAATTGGAACATCCGTATTGAGGTAAAATAGCACATTCCTATATTTCGAATGAGTTTTCCGAATTTAAGAGGGTTTCAGATCTGGAGCCTTTAAACCACCCATCAACTGCTCATACCCTTTCAAAAATCTGAGAGTTTCTTTTCCGATGTCAATGATAAAGATGACCTGTTCAGATTCAATCCAGTAGATTTACTCATCAATATGAAAAGGATAAAAGCTTTTGTGTTTGATCTGGATGGAATTATCGTGGACACCACCCGTTACCATTATCTATCGTGGAAATCACTGGCACACACTTTTGGTTTTAATTTCGAAGAAAAAGACAATGAGGCGTTGAAAGGAGCTAACCGGATGACCTCTTTAGAGATTATCCTTGCGAAGGCCGGTGTCTCCTATTCGGACCGGGAAAAAGAGATCTTATGCGAGAAAAAGAACAAAATATATCTGGAACTGATCACTGACATTTCAGCGGCAGATACTCTGCCGGGCATCATTCCTTTCATCAGGCTTGCTAAAAAAGAAGGTTTCAGAATTGGACTCGGATCCTCCAGTAGAAATGCTAAGAATACAATCAGGAGACTGCAACTCGATCATCTTTTTGACGTACAGTTGGACGCCAATGATGTTCCGAACAGCAAGCCTTTTCCGGATATCTACCTTCAGGTAGCCAATCTTCTGGAAGAAGATCCACGTGCCTGTCTCGTCTTTGAAGATGCATCCAATGGAATCGCAGCAGCAAAGAAAGCCGGGATGCTGGTTGTAGGGATGGGAAATCAGGACCAGGTTGCCGGTGCTGATCTGATAATCGACAGCTTCGAAAATAATAGTCCGGCTTTGATTTTAGATAGATTATCCATTGCATTAAAAGAGAATCGAGGCTAATTTGCCGGACAATCCAGTTTTTACCGGAGAATTCCTGATCCAGAATTCTATTTTTGTATGAACCACAATCGGTAAACTATGAATTTCAACCTCCTGGCCTATCTGATATTATTGATCCTGATCATTACCACTACGAGTAGTTGTCAAAACGAACCTCCGGAAAACGAGGCAGCATCTTCAGCAAGGACGTTCCAGGTAAGACAAATGAAGTACCCCTTATGGGTTCGCAATGCTACGATCTATGAGGTAAACATTCGTCAATATACCCGAGAAGGAACCTTCAAAGCATTTCAGGAACACTTGCCGAGATTAAAAAAGATGGGCGTGAATATACTTTGGCTGATGCCGATTTACCCTATTAGCATGGATAAACGAAAGGGCAGTCTGGGTAGTTATTATGCAGTAGCCGACTACACCAAAGTGAATCCGGAATTTGGTACGTTTGAAGACTTCCAGCGACTGGTGTCAGAAATTCACAACTTGAACATGCATGTAATTCTTGATTGGGTACCGAACCATACCGGTTGGGATCATACCTGGGTGACTACCCATCCGGAATGGTATACCCATAGAGATGACACGATTGTCCATGGTCTAAACAATGATGGAACTCCCACCGATTGGTATGATGTAGCCGATTTGAACTATGATGTTAGCCCTATGCGTAACACCATGATCGAATCCATGAAATTCTGGCTCAGAGCCGCCGATGTGGATGGATTTCGCTGTGATGTGGCTGATTTAGTACCGGATGATTTCTGGAATCAGGTTCGTCCTGCACTTGAACAGGTGAAGCCGGTCTTCATGCTAGCTGAATCAGAAGGTAATCCCACTCATTTTGAGACCTGTTTCCAGGCTAATTATGGTTGGACATTCTACCATCTCCTGAATGATCTGGCTGCCGGAAAGAAAAATGTAAATGAACTGGATCATTATTTGCAAAAATCCCGATCGGAAAATCCTTCCGGCTACTACCATATGAACTTCACCTCCAACCATGATGAGAATAGCTGGGCAGGAAGTGCGCCGGAACGTCTGGGAGACAAACTAGAGGCTATGGCCGTATTGGCTTTTACTTTCGAAGGGATTCCCTTACTTTATAGTGGTCAGGAAGCAGGTAACGATAAGAGGTTGTCCTTCTTTGATAAAGATGAAATAGACTGGAAAGACTATCCATTACAAGACTTCTATACTAGACTTATTCAATTGAAGTATTTCAACAAAAGCCTATGGAACGGAAATGATGGTGGAAAGTTGGAGCGCATTAATGAGGGGGATGATATTTACGCATTTAAACGGGAAAAAGATGGTCACCGGGTTATTATATTGGTTAACTGCAGTGATAAAGACGCTACAACGACTTTGACTGAAGGTATCTATGGGATGAGTGAGCTATTTGGCAAAAGGGAGTACAATTTAGCACCCAATACACCCATTAAATTGAAACCCGGGGAGTACTGGGTTATGGCCAACCCCTCTATACTAACAGAATAGTCTGCACAATACTTATTTGTTTGCCCGAAATAGTCGCTGATTAATTAGATTTACTGCCAAAGTCATCCTATCATGCGTCGATTATGGTCCATGCTAATACCTGCAGTCGTCTTTGTCGGGTACATCTATATATTGCGGATGCCTATCCGCACTGCCGGAGGTACGCTTCCACCACCCGGGCAATTTCTGAATCCTTTTTCGGGCTTTTGGCAAAATGCCGAACCAGTTAAATTAGAAGACCTGGATTTTCGGCTTGCAGGTCTGAATGATCCGGTACAGGTTATTTTTGATGAAAGATTGGTTCCGCATATTTTTTCCCGGAATGAAAAAGATCTGTTATTTATGCAGGGATATTTGCATGCAAAGTACCGGTTGTGGCAAATGGATATTACAGCCAGACAGGCGGCTGGTCGGCTGGCAGAAGTTTTCGGTAAAAACCTGCTGGCTAATGATCAGCGCATGCGACGGATGGGGCTGGCTGCAAGCGCGGTCAGTTATGCTGAAAACTGGAAAAACTGTGAGGAATATCCTCTACTCGAAAGCT
>JBGTCB010000864.1:0-2708 GCA_041748995.1 Saprospiraceae bacterium
TTCATGTGTATGGTTACCGGGAAACCCGGTAAGCTAAAAATGCCGTTTCCTTTTTCATCCGGAATATTGGTGTAGTAATATTCAGACTTACCCAATGGATTGCCTAGGGAGGGGTCAACATCTGAAACAGATACTTTATCATATCCTACAAAATTTCCCTGTGCCGATGAACTTAGAAGGGTTTGGGTGTTAGATGACCTCACAATGACATCTTCTACAGTCAAATCAAGACCAGGAGATTTATGAAATAAGAAGTGAGAGTGGAATCCAACATCTTTGTAAAAATGCTGGACCTCAGTCATTGTCCTTCCATCTTGATATTCGTAGGTTTTTCTTTTTACCACATCACCTGATGTATCGAGATTTTCCTGTGTAACTATCCTCAGTCCTCCTCCAATTTTTTTATCCGTCCAAAACTGCTGCACAAATTCAACAGACATATTAATTTCCACAATGCTGCCACCGGCATTGGTCTTGGCAAAAGCTTTATAGGTTCCTGGAGGTAAAACGAGCTGAACCCTTTTCCTAAACCCTTCATTAATAGGACTGAACCGTATTACATCTTCTCCGTTCGATCTTTCTATTAATGCTTCCACATTTGCTAATTCAGTTGAAGAACCATAGTTATCAATATTGCAGTCAATTTTTACTTTTGTATGATAGTTTAATGTAAACTCCCTAGTGTCAGCATCCCCTACCCCATCATGCGACAGGCTGAAGCTATTATATTCATACCTGTAAAAATCTACGTCAGTTGGAGGTATATATTCATTCGGACTATACGTAAATCGTGTAGCCCCTCCAGTGGGATAATTAATCTGCTTTAACATACTCGCCTGCATTTTCTGCGTGTCAGGTTCTCGATAAGCTCCATTGCCGAAGGGATAGCGCTTACCTAATAATGATGGTCCGCATGCTATCTGAAATGGCATGAAATATTTGAAAAGGCCATCATCCGAATTCGTAGCGTTATCTACAATAAACGGAAAATTAGTTTCCCCTTCAACATCATAAATTGCACTCGTTAAATCAGTATAAAGGGCAACTTGTTCATTGTCAACTCCATTGTAGTAGCCCCAGTAATCGATTGACGCAGATGTTTTGGCTGGCAAAGCAGTCGAATTGTAATTGAATGTATAAGGAGGCTTGCTTACATATGTTCCGGATGGTTCATCGTAAAACAATTCCTGAACTCCGTCCAACTTCAACCGCCAAAAGTTTTCTTTATTATTTCCTGTTTTGTTTTCATTGAAATATGAATAATCGAATTCAACTCTTTTGACCGGTCGATCCAACATATCAAATACCTCAAAAGACTCAATTTTTTGTGCCTTTGGATAATATTGATTCAGATAATATTGTGCTCTCATATCCTCCCTGTCACTCGTTTCAAATTCGATGTATCCATTATTAAATGTTATCTTTCTCAAATTGACATTATCAAATGATTGCATATTGGCAGTTACTGAATGTTTGTGCTCTTTCATGAAACCAAACCACACATTTTCAGCTACACCAATTAGTGGCTCTCCATAGTAACTTTCTTGTTCGTAATAGCTCATTTGGCTTATACCCCTATGCTCGGAATCCTGGTCATATTCAAACACCACTTCATCACCTTTAGGGGTCACAATCTTATTAAGATACCAGGATGAAATATAAATACCATCCAGCATATCGATATTGGTAGGCAGCTCGTCCATCCTGTCTACATTGTACAACCAACTACCCATACCGAAACTAGGACTACCATATAACTCCCTGGAGTTATGATTTAAAGACATTTCCTTTACATTAAAATAATACTTCCATCCTTTACTGTCAGTTATTTCCCATTCCTCTTCATCAATATCATATGCAAACTGAATGTTAGTCTGTTCTAATGGGATTCCTTTTATTACATTACTACCAGCCTCCTTCTTATTGAAGATAAGCTTCCCCGACACGCCCATAAAATTGTAATAAAGCAGGTCCGGCTGGCCGTCTCGTTGGCCAGAACCAATCGCTATGTATTTCTCAAAATCTTCATGGGCAGTATGATAAGTTAGAGGTATATCTGCTGATGAAGAGGCCAAATCATCAGTCCTAGTATAACCGCCCAGTGGCTTTAGATCATCCAATCCGAGAATTGACCTGGTAATAACACCTCCTGCATTCAAAACCCACCCAAGACCTACAGAACTTGATTCCTGCGAAACTTTGATCCCTGAAGCATGATAACTGAGTGAGATAGAAAGTTCTATTTCACCAGATTTTATATCATATAGTGGAACCGATATATTTGGAACCCCTGTATAATTACTAACCGGCACTTCTCCATACTGTCCCAAAGAGGCGGAAGTAGGAGAGGGAGGAATCACTTTTGGTAGTTCTTGGGCGAAAGCTGTAAATCCGAATGAAAACACAGCCAAAATCAGATTTATTTTCATAATACTAGTCACGAGTTTGCTTTTGGTGTCAAAGATATTTGCTGATAATTACTAAAATCAATTGTAAGGAATGGGATATGAGTTTGTGGCATCCCAGCATTGTGACGAGAGTCCATAATTTGCAAGGACTCCATTAACAGTTGTTAATAAATTATTGTCGTTGCTTGTACCATTGCGTTCAACTTGTGCTGTTGTACGAAATGAAATAAAAAGTAACGCGAAAAAAAATACTAAGTTAGATTTTGGATAATGTAGGGTCATATGATTTTGATTCAGCTA
>JBGTCB010000865.1:0-2737 GCA_041748995.1 Saprospiraceae bacterium
GTCAACATGATCTACATTGCTCTGATAGAAGCCTCTCTAGGTGAGCTAAAGGTTCAAAATCGTCAACATTTGATCTGCCATTTCGATGATCAAACATGATTTTATTTGACCAATCTGTATCCCCGCTACCGCCTTCCTATGGATTACCATAAGAGCGATCAATAAGCTTTTCATGGTTTTCAGAATTTATCTGAAGGTCTACTACCCGCATACAGATATAAGATAATACTAATCCTACTGCAAGACCCTCGGAAAAGACAATGAGACCTCCCGTAACAGGGTTGATATATGGCCCCACTACCGGTGCGATTTCCCGGATCGTCTCTACAAGAGATGGATTGAGGTATAGATTAATCATTTGAAAAATAGCAAATGGAATTAATCCCACGATTGAAGTATTGAGACCTACCAGAGTACCTGACAAATAATTAAAATCTTCGCGATTTGTGCGAGCATAGATTCGGATGGCCAGATATACCACGACGATTTGAATAAGGGCATTTAAAATACGGAAATCAAACCGGTCACCGAATCCAAGAAACTGCATCAGCAGATAATAGGCCATCAAGCCGACAAAAAACCATATACCATATTTAATGACAATCTTATTCCACATAATGATTTAATTTTTTTTTAGAGATTCTACTAATGCGGATATGCAAAGATTAAATCCCTGCCTTTATCCGGTTAAGTTCATTTCATTATTAGGACAATTTTCATCAACCAGATGTTCGAAAGATCAAAAATCCACTTCGAGTGAAATAGATCGACTAATGCAGGTTGCTACCCTCTTCCGACAAACGGCATCCCGGTAGCCATAACGGTCATAAAAAGTACATTTGCCTGTAGTGGAAGTTTAGCCATATATAGAAAAGCATCGGTGACGCTTTCCAGATCTATAGTCGGTTCTGTGGTGATCCGGCCATCAGCCTGAGGTACACCGGTCTGCATTTTTGCTGCCATTTCTGTCAGAGCATTACCAATATCAATCTGGCCACATGCGATGTTATACTTCCTACCATCCAGTGCAGTTGATTTGGTCAGGCCGGTTATTGCATGTTTGCTAGCCGTGTATGGTGCGGAATCCGGTCTGGGGGTGTGGGCCGAAATAGACCCGTTGTTGATAATTCGTCCACCCATCGGTACTTGTTTCTTCATGATTTTGAATGATTCGCGCGTGCATAGAAAAGCAGCAGTGAGATTGGTGTCAAGCACGGATCTCCATTCTTCATATGACAGGTCTTCCAGCGGGACTCCTGACACATTGGTACCGGCATTATTGAACAGCAGATCCAACCGGCCAAAGTGGTCCTCAGTTTTTGCAAACAACGCAACCACTTCCTGGGGGTTCGTTACATCCGTTGGAATAACCAGGGTACGCTCCTGTGTCGTTCCGGCTAACTTCACTGTTTCCTCCAGGTTTTCCTTCCTTCGACCGGCAAGGACTACCGAGTAGTTATTTTCCAGCAGGCCAAGAGTAACACTACGGCCGATCCCCGATCCGGCTCCTGTAACCAGGGCAATGAAATTTTTTCTTTGCATAAATGATCTTGAGTTTTATAAATATGTGTGATATCTCTTGATTTTTATCCAAAAAAGATATGAGTGGCACCGTTTCAAACTTTAATCTGCAAGACTAAACGCCACCAGGGTCCCACCTTTCGGCCGGTTCGTCTTGGCACCACCGGCAGAAATGACAATATATTGTTTATTACCGGCCATATATACACTGGGAGTGGCATTACCATCTAAGGGTAGATCATGTTCCCATAACATCTCTCCTGTTTCTTTGTGGAATGCCCGGAATTTTCGATCAGCCGTTGCACCGATAAAAACCAGATCACCCGCTGTCACTACAGGGCCACCATAGTTTTCCGTACCGGTGATGGGTATGCCCCTTTCGGTCAACTCTTTATATTCACCCAGTGGCACTTTCCACTTAATCGTACCGGTGTTCAGATCTACGGCATTTAGCGTACCCCATGGAGGTTTAATGGCAGGATATCCTTCCCGGTCGAACCAACGTTCAAACCCCCTGAACACATAGGGTGGATCCTGATCACCTTCGTCACCCTTACCTGCTTCTGCCTCTTCCTCACCAAATAAATAGCTTATGATACTTTCCTTTCTGTTTTCAGACAACTGACTGAATGATGGCATCCTCCCTCCTCCATGATCGATAAACTGTCTGACAACTGATTTCTGGAGACGTTGAGACACATCAACAAGGGAGGGAAATCCTCCCTCTGGATATCCTGTCCGATCTATCCCATGGCAGGACGAACATTGTACCCGGTATTGTCGTTCTCCCAAGGGTAGTGGATTTCCATCCTCTCCTTTCGTGGGAACTAACTGATAAAACCAGGGAATCTCATTTACATTGACATAAAGAATTCCATCAGGATCGGCTGCTGAACCTCCCCATTCCATACCACCATCAAATCCGGGAAAAATAATCGTTTGTTCCAAACTGGGACCAGGAAAGGATCCGTAAGAGCCGCCGCGACTCAGCACATCTGCGGTTAGTTGCCGGGCCTGATCCGCGATGGTTGAGTAATCCTCTTCGGTATATCGTTGTCGGGTTAAAGGTGGTGGGAGAGTCGGAAAAGGTTGGGTAGGCCAGGTCTGAATACCCTGAATTTGTGAAGCAGGTGCAGGTCGCTCTTCAATAGGCCAAATAGGCTCACCACTCACCCTGTCAAAAACAAACAGTAAACCCATTTTAGTACCCTGGGCT
>JBGTCB010000866.1:0-4227 GCA_041748995.1 Saprospiraceae bacterium
ATCTTGAGTAATAGTTTTCAGCGTGCGGGAGATCGCCTTCTTTCCAGCCCAACTCCCGATAGTAACTGAGCAGATGGGTGGGAATATAGTGCACCTGTGCATAAATGCCCCATTCTTTTAAGGAATCGTAAAGATCTTTGCGATGATCGGTTAAGATTACATAAAGATGATACGCATGGCCTACCCCTGCCTGAGCTGAGAGGGTTCGAAGATTGCTGTCTCTAAATGCCTCATCATATCTTTTTGCAATCACTCTGCGTCTTTGTAAACCTTCATCTGCTCTCTTCAGCTGAGAAATGCCCAGTGCGCTTTGTATATCTGTGAGCCGGTAGTTGTAGCCCAGATCGACCATGTCATAGTACCAGCCACCATGACTGTTTTTTACCAACTGCGGATCCTTCGTGATACCATGGGTACGGAGAAAAAGCAGTTTTTCATAAAGGTCTTTTCGATTCGTGGTTATCATACCACCCTCTCCGCAAGCAATATGTTTGACCGGATGAAAGGAGAAAATAGCCAAATCTGCATACCGGCCATTTCCACATAGTTGTACCTGACCTTCACTATCCGTAAAATATCCCCCGGGTGCGTGACAAGCGTCTTCAATAATCCAAAGATCGTGCTCGTCAGCCAGCTCGCGGAATGCCTCCATATTGACTGGATGTCCTGAAAAATCGACCGGTATGATTCCTGAGAATGTGTTTCTGGATTGTGATTCAAGCAATGCTCTGACTTTATCAAGATCCAGGAGGATGGTCTCCGGATCAATATCAGCAAAATGAACGTCACCACCACAATACCGGACGCAATTGGATGAGGCGGCAAAAGTGATGGGCGAAGTGATCACCTTACTGGTTTCATTAACTTCAAGTGCCATTGCACATAGATGCAGGGCAGCGGTGCCATTTGACACAGCCACCGCATACCGGGATCCAATATATGCGGCAAATTTTTCTTCAAATTCCTGGACTTTGGGTCCCTGAGTCAAAAAATCAGACCTTAGCACATCTGCGACAGCAGAAATATCTTCTTCGGTGATATGTTGACTGCCGTAAGGTATTATGTTCATGCCGGGACATTAAAAGCCTCAAAATTTGGATCAACATGTTCCCTAATCAATGCCCTGATTTCTTCGACCCCAATCCAATCAGTATTAGTTCCGGAATTGTATTGAAAGTCAGGTGCCACCGGCTTGGCATTGAAGGTCGTCATATACTTAGCCCTCGACCAGTTGGGTACTTGAGGTAAAATCGCGTAATACTTACCAAGGTCAACGGTGGAGTTTGCATCGGCCTGGGTAATCATTTCCTCATGAATCTTTTCACCCGACCGTATACCGACTACTTCGATTTCACATTCAGGTCCAATAGCTTTCGCCACGTCCATAATCCGGTATGAGGGTATTTTAGGAACAAAAATTTCTCCTCCCCAGGCATTTTCGATGCTGTTGAATACCATATCAACCCCTTCCTCCAGGGAAATATTAAAGCGGGTCATATTGACATCAGTGACGGGCAAGACTCCTTCGGCTCTCTTTTTAATAAAGAAAGGGATGACCGAACCACGCGAACCCATTACATTGCCATATCGAACCACAGCAAATAAGAGGTCTCGTTTCCCTTTCATATTATTAGCTGCAATAAAAAGCTTATCGGAGCATAATTTCGTGGCACCGTATAGGTTGATTGGAGCGGCTGCTTTATCCGTTGAAAGAGCAATGACTTTTTTCACACCACAATCCAGCGCAGCGTCGATTACGTTCTGAGCACCAAGAACATTCGTCTTGATACATTCAAAGGGATTGTATTCGGCCGATGGGACCTGTTTGAGTGCCGCAGCATGAACAATCACATCGATACCTTCACAAGCCCGCTTAAAACGGTCGTAATCTCTGATATCACCAATGAAGTAACGGACACCGGGATACTCCGAAGATGAAAAACGTTGGGCCATTTCAAATTGCTTCAATTCATCGCGGGAGTATATGACCAGTCGCCTGATCTTGGGGTGCCGGATTAAGATCTGTTCCACAAATTTTTTTCCAAAAGAACCGGTACCTCCGGTGATCAAAATAGATGTATTTTCCGATAGAAAAGTCATATGATTGTTGTCCGCTGTTGAAATGCTTACATAACGAAAGATATCTTTCGTCTGATATTCGTATAGGTCATCAATGATCGAAGATCTTTTCGACTCCTTTAATTTTCAAACTCCATTTTTTTGTTTCATTGGTGCTGGTCATCACTACTTCCTTGCCATTAAGTCACTATTACAGGCTTTTCTACCCGATCCTCCGTGCTTGTCCTATCCATCTCTGCCGAAAGCAGAAATGAAGGGCCTCTCCCGAAGTCCACAAATATATCATATTTTACTACGATCTATTTCCGCCACTCACATCTTTGTAGGTCTCTCATTCCCGTCGTTTGTTTGCAACCGATGGTATAGTTCTGTAGGTGGTACTTAGGGTCGACAGACAGTTTTAGCAGATTCGGGTACTGAATATCCAGCTATGAATCTTAGGTAATTGATAATCACGATTGTTACTATAGGATACAATTTACTTTAATGTGGCGTTCTTCCACCGGTTTCAACCACTGTCTTTATCCGATTAATTGATAGATTTGACCCAATGAGCGATAATCCTCCTGTTATATCTTATTCACTTTTTCGAAATGAAGGTTGATTTGCTGCTATGGGATTAATTGCACGACAAGGAGCCAAACAGAGTCTGGTTCATTTAGTGGGAGTAGTTGTCGGGGCTATCAGCACCCTTTTCATTTATCCCTTAGATACCTACACTTTGGGCCTGGCAAGATTTCTGTCGGACGGTGCCATATTTCTTGCACCGTTCGCACTCTTTGGATTAACTATAATCCCTGTGCGCTTCTTTCCCCGATTCCAGGATCAGGGCAAAGGCCATAACGGATTTTTTCGGTTGATCATGCTCTTGTCAATAGGGTTGATGGGTTTGTTTTCCCTATTTTTTATCCTAGGCCAGGACCTGATCCTGAAGTTAATCAATCCAAGGGATCCTGCCTTCTTAAAGTATTTTCATTGGTTACTTCCGCTTGCTCTATTTTCGGCGATGGCCGGTCTGCTTTACAACTACTGTTCAATTTTTGGCCGCATTGCCATCCCGTACATATTGACCAATTTATTGTTTAAAATTGCTTTGCCCACTCTGATCCTGTTATTCGTTTTTGGCTTGGTCAGCCTGGATGGGTTTGTTATTGGTTTGGTCATAGCATTGGGCATTCCCGTTGCCGGTCTGCTGATTTATATCCGGAAGATTGGAAAACTTACCTGGCAACCTTTTAACAGGGTCTTATTCAAATCAGTCAGACGCGAAATGTTGGTCTATGGATTCTTTGGAATGCTGGGTAGTATGGGCAGTGTAATGGTTTTCAAAATTGATTCAATCATGATTTCTTCGCTTAAGGATTTTGGAGACAATGGTCTTTTTAGTATTGGCGCTAATATTGCCAATATTATATCAGCTCCAACCATCGCCTTATCAGCGATTACAGGTCCAATCATCTCACAAGCATGGCATAGTAATGACCTGAAGCAAGTAAATTCAATCTATCGTAATTCATCGATTGTCTTGTTAATATTGGGTTTTCTCGCTTTGTTGCTGGTATTTTACTGCATGCCGGATCTTATCACTCTATTTCCAAAAGATCAGGATTTTTCATCACTTTACATGGTCACTCTTGTTCTAGCGGTAGCAAAAGTTTTCGATATGGCTGCCAGTGTCAATGACCAGATTATTGTCTACTCCAACTACTATAAATTTAGTTTAGTCAGTCTATTATGTCTGGGCGTCATTAATGTGGTGCTTAATTACTACTTCATTGCTATAATGGATTGGGGAATTCTTGGGGCTGCATTAGCCACATCAATTAGTCTGTTGTTGTTTAATTTGATTAAGTTTATTTTTATCTGGTCTAAAATGAGGATTCAGCCTTTCAGTATGGATACTCTGCGACTTACCCTGGTGGCTTCCCTGGTCTGGTTGGTGGTTTGGTTCATTCCTTTTAGCCATTTTGGGATCGTTAATTTGATTTTAAAGGGCTTTATTATCGTGATTCTTTATGTGCCGGCTGTATATTATCTGAAGATATCAGATCAATTTAATCTGCTGACGAACAATACTTTACAATATGTCATGGCTTTTATAAAAAGGAGATGATCTAAAAGTTTTTAGTCAAATAGATTTGAGATTAT
>JBGTCB010000867.1:0-3482 GCA_041748995.1 Saprospiraceae bacterium
ACACGTTCATTACGGTGTAGATTGTATAGTATATGCTGATGTTATCCGGAAAGTGGATTTACCAACATGTGTGTCCTTTTATGGGTATGACTGCTCTAGTTTTTCAAACCGGTTTTATGGTTATGGCAAAAAACTATTGAAAAAGAATGTATTTGAAAATTCGGGCGTAAATGTCGTTTTGGCTATGTCTGAAGATATGAAGAAGGACCTTGTGGATATGGGGTGTCCGAAAGAAAAGATTATTGTACACTACTATGGCACAGAAACAGCTCCCTTTTACCTTCCTCCTACTTTTTCAAAAAAAGAAGCGACAGATTTACTTATCATCAGTTCTTATCAGGAAAAAAAAGGGCATTTCTTCCTGCTTGAGGCCTTCGAACTCCTTACCCGTTCTCTTGGCAATAAAATCCGTCTCAACATCGTAGGAGACGGGCCTTTGCGAAAGGAGATTCAGGAACATGTGGACCGGACCAGACTGGATAATATATTTTTGAGAGGCCCAGTGAGATACGGATCAAAGGAACATCTCTCCTATTTGCAGATGGCCGATATTTTTATTCATCCAAGCGTTACTACCCTAGATGGAGAAAAAGAAGGTATCCCGGGCGCCATCATCGAGGCCATGGCGGCAGGTTTGCCAGTTATTTCCACATATCATGCTGGTATCCCTTCTATAATTGAACATAATAAAACTGGAGTTTTGGTTCCGGAATACGATATAATAGCATTAAAAGAGGCTATGCAACAACTGGTGGCAAACAGGGATTTACGAAAATCAATAGCTAACAGTGGACAAAAATATGCAGTCAATTATCTGGACGTAAATTCAAAAGAGAAAGAACTGGAGGAAATTTACGATAGGCTCATCTGAACCAATTGTTGCAACGACAAGATATTGCGATGAACGTGTTGTTGTGGATCTTTTAATAATCAACAATTTCATTACTCATCATTTATAAAGTTGATGACATCTATGGAAAACATTAGCTGGGGCAGATAACTTGTGCCAGGGAGATCTGCAAATGGATCAATCTTCGAAACCTGTTATTGAAGGTTTGACGATTGACAGGACCTGGGAAAAAGACGCATTTGGAAATAAGTCGCATCATAAATCAAAACCTACAATGAGCCAAATTACAAAGTTGTTTATACTGGGAAATCACGTACAAGCGCTAGGTTTAGCCAGGATGGCTTCCGATATGAGGCTCCACGTTACGATTTTCAATGATTATGGAGCATCGATAGCCCGGTTTTCCAATTCATGTGACCGGTTTGTCATATACCGTGACAAAGCACATTTATTAGGACTATTGCTCGACCCACAGATTGCCAAAGATACGGTACTAGTAGCCACAAATGATGACCTGGTCGGCTTTATGGTACAGAATTATGACAAGCTAGGTGAGAGTTATTATCTTTCAATCCCAGCCCCTGAGGTAGTAGATATTTGTTTTAATAAGATAAACACCTATAAGAGGGCAATTGAACTGGGCATTCCAATACCTGCATCCCATTTCCCTGTATCTTTGAAAGAAATGGAAGATCTTGCAGGTCGAATTCATTATCCCGTAATCCTCAAACCGGCAGTAATGCATACTTTTCACAAAGCGACCAGGAAGAAAGTCTTCTTTTGTGCCAATGCAAAATCCCTTATCGACAATTATCAAAAAGTGATTCAGATTATCCCCCCATCAGAAGTTATTGTTCAGCAATTTCTGACAGGTGGTGCAAAAGCTTTGTACTCCTTTGGCTCTTTTTTTGCTGACGGCGAGGTAATTGGAGGCTTCACGGCTAATCGTATCCGGCAAAAGCCGATGGATTTTGGCATTTCAACATGTTTTGCACGCACCGTCATTAATCCGGAGATCGAACGCCTGGCTACCAATTTTCTGCAAGCCATCAACTACTTTGGTCTGTCTGAAGTAGAATTTATGTATGACAAAGAGTCTGGTCTATTCCATTTGATAGAGATCAACCCCAGAGCATGGAAATGGCATTCTATAGCTAACAAATTGGATATCAACCTACTGGAAATGATGATCCGGTATCTGGATGACCTACCCGTAATTAAGAAACTGAATACTAAACCAGATGTCGGATGGATTGAACGTCTGACTGATACTTACGTCGTTCTGGGAGAATTGTTTAGAGGGCGTCTGACGCTTGCAGAATATTGGAATACTCTCCATTTGCCAAAAGAATCGGCCGTTTGGTCTTTACGTGATCCGCTGCCAGCTATCATGTACCTCGTCATGACGCCTTATTTGCTATTCAAGCGAAACTAAAAACCTGACATGATAATTCTTATATTAATTGAGTCGTTACTTGTGAGCACTTTGCTATATAGCTATTTACATAAGAAGACCAGAATTAGGCTTAAGTACCTCTTTGTTGATAATATCGGTGTCATTCTTATTGCATTCATCATCTCGTCGTGGATCTTTCATAACTTATCGCAAAACTATAACTGGCTTGCTTTTCTTGTGAATCCAGCATTGGTAATCGGTACTGCCCTGGCCTTTACTATGATTCGTTTTTGGCGTACACCCAGACGGAAAATCGTAGCAAAAGATGAAGAAATAGTCTCTCCTGCCGATGGTAATGTGATTTACATCACTCAGATCGAACGCCAAGAAGTGCCACTATCCATCAAAGGTGCGAGGTTTTCAAAACTGGAAGAACTCACCAAAACAGATCTTTTAGATAAGCCATGTTGGCTGATAGGTATTAATATGACTCCTTTTGATGTCCATAAAAACTGTGCGCCAATCAACGGTACGGTTATTCTCAATCAGCATTTCAGCGGAAAATTCCTCTCACTAAAAGAAAAGGATGCACTAACTGAAAATGAACGAAATACATACGTGATCGCGGATGACCGGTGTAAAATCGGCGTCGTCCAAATAGCTTCCCGTTTAGTACGCCGTATCGATTCCTACGTCGAAGTGGGACAGGAAGTAAAAAAAGGCGACTGGCTAGGCATGATCCGTTTTGGCAGTCAGGTGGATGTTATCCTTCCACAGAACTATGAAATCAAAGTAAAACTAATGGATCAGATCTACGCAGGAACGACGATTCTAGCCACACCGATCAGTCATTAATTGTAAGAGACACTACTTAATCTGACAGTCAAAAGGAAAATTGCTAACGCAATTTGTCAGAAAAATAATGTTTGGACTCACCGACTGAATCATTTTCGTCTGCCAAACCCTCGGATTGGTTGCTTAAGAGGGATTTGTCACCCGAAATGCTTCTCCCTCTCTCCAAGGAAGATGGTCAATTTGTTTTTCTTCGGCCAAATGGATCGTATCTAAAAATGTTTTCATAGGTGTTTTACCAAAATAGCCTAGCCCCCTAATTCAATGGACTAAATTTCTAAATTAGTTAGGGAGAAATTTAGCTATGAAAAGGAACAAATACACAAAAGAAAAGAAGCTGGAGATCATTCAGTACAGCGAGGAACATGGCAGTACGGAAGCCTG
>JBGTCB010000868.1:0-9171 GCA_041748995.1 Saprospiraceae bacterium
CAACGATTATTTTGCAGCCGCCTCTTACTATCTCGCTGAAGACAAGGAGCTCGATAAAGCCCTTGTCTGGATCAATAAATCGATCGAAATGGGCAATGAGAGATACTGGGTATTAAGGTCAAAATCTTTAATTCAGTCAAAACTGGGTGATAAGAAAGGTGCAATTGAAACAGCCAAGAAATCGCTGGAACTCGCCAAAGAAGCTGGAAATCCTGACTATGTAAAAATGAACGAGGAATCAATCAAAGCATGGATGATGTAAATCATACTGACTTTCATCGATTGAAAATACGGGAGGGACTTACGAGTCCCTCTTTTTTTTGTCCGTCACGAAGTAAAAGGTTTATGGTTTTATGGTATTATGGTTTTGTGGTAGTGGGACTAGAAACCCCAAACACCATAAACACCGAACCGAGGATGAGAAGCTGATCTACTGGTCCTGGTCAGGGGTTCTGAATCTATCAATGGTAACAATAAATTGCTGTATGTGGTTGAAGAAGGTTTTGTGGTTCTATAGTTTTATGGTTCTAGTGTCAAGTCAACGTTTAAATGACGGGTAAGGCGGTGTAGATTTTGAGGTAGGTCAAGGCGCAAAAAATGAGCATAGCCATAGCTACGTGAGTTTTTTGTAACACAGAGATACCTCAAAAGATACCCCGGATTACCCGTAGGTTTAGGCTTGACTTGACACTAGGTTTTATCTTCCGACTTTGGGTCATCTACTTTAAGACACAGCAGACCGGCAAGAAACATCGAAAAACCACCGAGGATCAGGGCGTAAATCGACAAATTACCAAAGAAAGTTTTTAGTAAAAAGCCGAGAATACCTGCGGCCACAATTTGTGGAATCACAATGAAAAAATTGAATATGCCCATGTAATAACCCATTTTGGAAGCAGGTAGAGAACCTGCCAGAATCGCATAAGGCATAGAGAGAATGCTGGCCCAGGCAATACCAACTCCTACCATAGATATCAGCAACAGGTTGGGATCACTTATGAAGTAAATGGAGATCAGGCCAATCCCTCCGCAAAACAAAGCAAGTAAATGGGTCATTACCCGACTGGTCCGGGCTGCAATGACCGGTAGTGCAAAGGCGACAAGCGCAGCGATCCCATTGTAAACTGCAAAACAAATACCGACCCAGTCCGCACCCTCATTGTACGGTTGGGATGTGGTATCGGAGGTACCGTAAATGTGACTGGTAACTGCGGAAGTGGTGTATATCCAGAGGGAAAAAAGAGCAAACCAGGAGAAAAACTGAACAAAGGCTAGCTGCACCATTGTCCGTGGCATTTCGGCAATACCCCGGAACGATTCTATCAAACCACTAAATGCACCCCGTTTTGCATTGGTTTCCATCAGTTGATCTAAATCATCGGGTGGATACTCATGCGTATTAAATACCGTCCACATGACTGCACTGAAATATGCCAGACCACCAATGTAGAAAGACCACTTCACCGAGTCCGGGATACCACCATCAGGATCGACATTACTGACACCAAACCAATTTGTCAATATGTAGGGCAATGCAGAAGCAACTACAGCACCCACTCCGATAAAAAAACTTTGCATGGCAAATCCACTGGTGCGTTGTTCATTAGGTAACATGTCGCCTACAAATGCACGGAATGGCTCCATACTGATATTGATCGAAGCATCCATCAGCCAGAGCATGATTACGGCCATCCAGAGCGCCGTCGAATTAGGCATCAGGAATAATGCTATGGTCGCCAGAAGAGCCCCAATTGCAAAAAAGGGTCGCCTTCTACCCCATTTTTTATGCCAGGTGCGGTCACTGTAGTAGCCTACGATAGGTTGAACCAGCAAACCGGTGACTGGAGCAGCCAGCCATAAAACTGGCAACTCATCTTTGGAAGCCCCGAGGGTCTCAAAAATACGGCTGACATTGGCATTTTGCAATGCAAATCCAAACTGGATGCCAAGAAATCCAAAACTCATATTCCAGACTTGCCAGAAAGAGAGCCTTGGTTTCGTTGAGCTAATTGTAATTTGCGTCATTGGTTATTTTCATTTAGTTGATCACGGATTGCAGGTCACCAACGGTGTGCAACTCTCAGGGAAATCTCTGAACTTTTCATCGATATAAACAGGAATCTTCACAGGCTTTGGGTTGTAAACCGCAAGATCTTATCTGGCCGGTTTAAGACAACATAGATGGATTGATCGGGTGCCACCTTTATATCCCGAACCCGGCCGGCAGACTGATAAATAATCTCCTGATGAATAATCTGATCATCCCTGACAACGCAACGAATGATTTGCTCAAAAGCGAGGGCACCGACAAGTAAGTGGTTATTCCAATGGGAAAACATGCTGCTTTTAACGAAGGCGATCGGACAAATTCCTATCGAAGGTGTCCAGTAGTGAACAGGTTGTTCCATACCAACCTGCTCTGTGCGGGCAGAAACAGTCGAACCATCGTAGTCAACTCCATACGTAATAATTGGCCAGCCATAATTTGCACCGGGCTTCACTATATTCAATTCATCACCACCCATTGGTCCGTGGTCAGATGCCCAGATAGCACCGGTCACAGGGTGAATGTCAAGGCCTTGCACATTGCGGGTACCAAGGGTATAAATTGCTGAAAGTGCTCCTTCATGGGACCGGAATGGGTTGTCGCGAGGTATAGTTCCATCCGGATTAATCCGGAATATTTTGCCGGTTGCCTTTCTGAAATCCTGAGAATCGATATCCCGGCCCATATCTCCAATTGTAAATAGAAGTCGTCCAGCCTGGTCAAATAGGAACCGGCAGCCCCAACGATTACCGTTCGCCACCACCCATAGAGAATCAGGGACTTCAAATAGTGTTTGTTCATTAACCCATTGATATCCGTCTATTTTGCCACGGACAATCCGGGTGGTAGCCAAGGCATTTTCGTTGGTATAATCCGAACGGCAATGGCTGTAAGCCAGATAAACCCAACCATTGGCATGATAATCCGGATCAAGCTCAATGTCCATATAACCACCGGTAGAAGAACCTAAATGTGTGAGCGGTGTCCCCTCGATAACGTTGGGGTCAAGTTTGTCTTCTCTTAACCAGCGGAGGGCTCCGGTTTTTTCACTAATCAGAGCGGTAGATTTATCAATAAACTCGATCGCCCAGGGAGTCTCCAGACCGTCACTGACGATTTCCTCCACCAGAATCTGGTAATCTTCAGTCGTCAGCTCCGAAGGAATCCTAACCTCAGAATTCGATGGCTCGCTCTGCCGATCGAGAATATAATTAACCACAAGATCGATTTCCTGCGAGGAAAGCATGTTCTGAAAGGCCGCCATTTCAGTTCCGTGAATACCAAAGGTCACATTCCTTACCATGAGACTTTTGGACTTCCCATACTTCCAGTGGTTTTGAATCAGGCCAGGTGCGTTATTTCCCTGAAGGTCTGAACCATGGCATCCGGAACAATGCATCTTGTAGATCCCTGCTGCTTCACCCTCCGATTTCAGTCCGTCGGCCAAAACACTTTGGCGGGATGAATCGAATTTGCAGGCAAGTACCAGAGTGAGCAGAATCAAGCAATTAAGTTTCATATCAGATCATTTGGTCACCGGGATTCGCTGCTTAAAATAAGAAGAATCTGAACTGTTTACTGCAATATTTAGAGTTCTGTGACGAGAAATTTATCAATCGATACGCAATGGTTTTATACTCCCGTAGACACGGAAGATCTGGTCGGAAGTTTATCTGGAATTTAGTATTAAACAAAAGGCTCCCCATTGATTTACCAGACTTTACCAGCTTATTTTAGTGCGCTCACCAGCTCTTAAAGTAATTTGAACTTGTTGTTCTCCATAGTTCAACTGAGTCGTTCCTCCCCGGAGTGAAAAAACCTCCACGGACATTATATGTCCCTTAGACCATTCCATATCTATCACAAAGCCTCCGCGGGCGCACAAACCGCGTATGGAGCCATCAGGCCAGGCTACTGGTAATGCCGGGAGAAGGTATATTTCTCCAACATTCGATTGCAGGAGCATTTCAGCGACCCCGGCAGTACCGCCAAAGTTACCATCAATCTGAAAAGGTGGATGTGCATCCCATAAATTGGGATATGTACCTCCACCCTGACTATAGTTAATTTTCCTGTCCGGTTCGACATATCGGAGCAGTGTCCGATACATTTTATAAGCCTGATCACCATCCAGTAAACGGGCCCAGAGGTTAATTCGCCAACCTTTTGACCAGCCGGTAGACTCGTCACCTTTGATCTCAAGGGTGCGTCTGGCTGCCTGAGCGAGATCCGGGGTTTTTATTGGAGATATGTGATGTCCGGGATAAAGACCAAAGAGGTGACTTTGATGCCGATGCTGAGGTTCATGGTCTTCCCAGTCATCATACCATTCCTGGAGGTTTCCTTTTTCCCCAATTTTATAGGGATAGAGCTTTTCCAGAGCAAACACTAAACCATTACGAAAAGCTTCATCTGTATTCAGGATATCTGAGGCCAGAATACATTGATTAAAGCACTCCCGTATCATTGCCAGATCTGCCGTAGCTCCAGCGAGGGTGGCTCCTATATACCCATCCGGAGTCTTGTAGAAGTTTTCAGGAGAAGTTGAGGGAGAGGTGATAAAATTACCATGGTCATCTTCTATCAGCCAATCCAGGCAAAATTTTGCAGCTCCATACATTAAAGGATAAGCATAGTCGCGTAGGTAAGTGGTGTCCTGCGTAAAGAGAAAGTGCTCCCACAGATGCGTACTTAACCAGGCACCTCCCATATACCAGTTAGCCCAAACGGGATGGCCCTGTCCAAAATCCCCTACAGGATTCGTCATTGCCCAGATATCGGAATTATGCGCCATCGTCCATCCTCCGGCATTAAAAAATGTTTCAGCTGTGATCGCTCCGGTACTGGCCAGATTGTCAATAAAAGACAGTAGAGGACGATGCAGCTCTGATAAATTGGTTATTTCAGCCGGCCAATAGTTTTCCTGTAAATTGATATTGACCGTATAATTGCTGCTCCAGGGAGGACGCATATAGGGATTCCAAATACCCTGCAAATTAGCGGGAACACCCGGAGTGCGTGAGCTGCTGATAAGCAAATAGCGTCCAAATTGAAAATAGAGGACCTCCAGATCCTTATCGTCAGCACCCGTAGTATATCGTTGCAGTCTTTTGTCGGTTGGGAGATCAGGAGGATTGGAATTATCTAATTTAAATCTGATCCGGTTAAAATAGGATTGATAGTCACTAACATGGGCTTTCCTCAGGTCGGAATACTTCTTTTTCTCTGCCTTCTGAAATAGTTCTTTTGCGTTTGCATTAGCATCAAGACCTTCGGTTGCCGGATTTTTGTCAAATCCGTTAAAACTGGTAGCGGTAGATACGATAATGGTAGCTCGGGAAGAATTTCGAAGTCCAACCGTTTCATCGGTACTGACGATTTGACCGTCGTCTTTTAAAATTTTCAAATAGGTTGTAAAACGGGTGCCACGGCCTTCCTCAAATCTTACCGCATCCGGCAAATCTCCCCGGTAATTGGGTTCCGCATGAACAG
This sequence comes from Saprospiraceae bacterium, assembly GCA_041748995.1. Taxonomy (GTDB): domain Bacteria; phylum Bacteroidota; class Bacteroidia; order Chitinophagales; family Saprospiraceae; genus JABDMH01. The sequence continues at coordinate 5,540 of JBGTCB010000868.1, forward strand.
GGGCATAACCCGACATTTCCAGTCGATGATAATTTGCAAAAATTTCATGTCTCAATAAGCTGCTAAGGGAGAGATCAAAATTAAGTGCGCCCAACCTGGAAGCGGTCAAACGGATGATCATTACCTGATCAGGATGCGATATAAAATATTCCCTGCGTATGGAGACATCACCGACATCATAGGTGATGGTCGAGACTGCATCCTGAATGTCGAGCGTCCTATAATAATTTTGCACCGTGTCTTCGTGGAAGAAACGAATTTTGAGAGTGCCCAACGGAGCATAGGATTGTGAAAAAGATCCCTGGACATTCCGCTGCAGAGAATCAGCGAGGGCATAATTTTTCATCCGCAGGGCCTCGCGGATCTGAGGGATAAATTGATGCGCATCCGGATTCATCCGGGCATCTACCGGTTCGCCTGACCATAAAGTGATATCATTGAGATAAATAGAATCCACCTCAACTCCTCCGAAGATAGCAGCCCCCATTTTACCATTACCCAGCATCAATGTTTCTTCGAAGTACGAAGCCGGTTTTTCATACCAGAGAATATGCCCCGACTGTGCTCCCGACATGGGTGAAAAAACGAAGTAAAAAGCCCAAAATATTAGGGATGGTTGAAGGAATTTTTTTTTCACAATACGGAGATTATATTATTAATTTATTTAATGCGTAATCGCAAAGATAGCAAGTTTCTATTATCATCTGCTATTCTGCATACTCCTTTGGCAGCCGGTGAAAAAACGTAACTTGACAATTTAAATCTATTCTCTCCAATGGACTTTTCCGAAAAAGAAATTTCCCTGATGATGGACATTGACTTTGTCCGGACCAAATCCATAGTCATGAATAAGATTCTGGAAATGTTTAGTCATATCCGGGACGATTTGAAAAAAATGACCTCGTTCAGTCCTGATGTTAACTTTCCAGCTGCAGGAGGTAAAATATCCCGGGGTGAAAACTACCGGCAGCTTCCTTACATAGTATTGGATTGCCCGGGATATTTTGCGCGGCATCAGATCTTTGCTTTTCGCACTATGTTCTGGTGGGGTCACTTTTTTAGTGCTACCCTGCATCTGCAGGGCAACTATCTGGAGCAATACCGGAAAAAAATCGAACATTCAATCAGTAAATTATCAAATTCGGATATCTATATCAGTGTGGGAGACACTCCCTGGGATTATCATTACGAACCCGATAATTATGTCCCTCTTTCACTGAATCATCTCCCGCATATCCGGGATGCTGAGTTTCTTAAATTCAGTCAAAAGTATGAGCTGACATCATGGGAGACAGTGCCGGAAAAAGTGTTGAAATTTTACTTGTTATTATTGGATGTTTTGGAGGGGCATTAGGGGGTCCGGTATCAGGTTAGTAAATTTTTAAGATAACAAACGGTTCTGCAAATCTCTGAATATCCCATTGTCAGATGAAATTGATGACTGATGAAATTATCCAGTTCAACATCAGAAGCCATTTCTATACAACCTTGTTTACGGCACCATCCCTCACCTTCATGAACCAATGCCTGACCTACTCCGGAATTGCGAAACGGCGTATCAACATAGATCCCTTCGATATAACCGACCGGGCTGGTAATCGCACCTTCTGCATAATGACGGAGGGCAAGGTAAATGAAGGCTTTAACCTGTCCATTATCCGCTTTCCAGATGAATACCTTCTCCGTTTCGGAATGCAGAATTCGGTTAAAATTCTCCTTTTCTTCAACAAAATTGCAGTCCGGCCATAAGGAAATAGCTAATTCTGTTACTTCATCCAATGTATTTTCAGACATCGCAAGAATCATCGGTAACAATTTGGCAGGAACTTTCCGATAAGTCTACAAAAAAAAGGAAAATTATTTATCGGAATAGAAAGTACTCTACTATGGAGAAATTCAATCCGGTTTCTCACCGTATCATTTCAAAGGAGGTTTTAAGACTTTCATGACCTCGATGAAAGATTTTGTTTTGTCCATTGGTCAAACTTGATATTACAATAATTTTTTAATGACCATTTTCACTTCAAACCGCCAGAATCTGGATTTTGCCCAACCGCGAGAGTAGTAGTACCACCTTTAGTTGAAAAAGAAAACTGAGATAGGTCACTACCGGTTTAAAAAACATCGTTCCCTGTATTTTGCACTCCCTGCTTAAATACCTAATTTCACCGCCATGGAAGACAGGGAGCTGTGGAGTGCAATTCAAGCCGGAAAAGAGGAAGCTTTTAAAGATCTGTTTTACCAATATTTTAGTGAAATGGTCAATTGGGCATATCACTATGTGCGGGATGAAGCCATAGCTAAAGACATGGCACAGGATGTTTTTTTCAAGATCTGGGACCGTCGGAAAATGTTGCTGATCAGAGATCGTATCAAACCTTATCTCTTGCAAGCTACCAGAAACAATTGCCTCAATTATCTCAAGAGGAAAAAAAATCCGGCCATCGAAGATCATCCGGAGCCGGAAGACAACAACCCTGATGCACAGGAGATTCTACAGTCGAAAGATCTGGAGAAACAAATTCAAAAGGCTATCGAGAACATGCCGGATGCCTGCCGTACAATATTTCTTCTTCGAAGAACAGAGGAATTATCTCTGAAGGATATAGCGAGAGAACTGCAAATTTCACCAAAGACTGTAGAAAACCAGCTGACCAAGGCCCGGAAAATTGTACTCAGGTATCTGAAACCGGTTCTGATCCTGGCAGGAATTTTTTTTAACAAAATATGGTGAGGTCATAGGGGAAAATCAATTTTACATTGTCTTAAATAAGGATGGAAGACGATCGATTTTTGGAATTATTACTAAGAGAGGCTGAATCTCTGCTGACACAGGAGGAAAGGCAGCAGCTCCATGCCTGGATCGAAGCTTCGGAAACAAATCGGATACTAGCAGAAAAAGTCAGAAATAGTTGGGAGTTAACCAGGCGTCCAATCAAAGAAATTCCGGTCGATCTGGATCAGGAGTATGAAAGACTAACGGTCAAAATCAGATCTGTCAAAACACCTGTCAGATCTCTCCATTTCAAAGGATGGCAAATCGCGGCAGCAATCGTGCTTTTGGTTGGACTCGTCTGGTATTCTTCAGATATGTTCTTTAATTCAAGCAGTAAAATGGAGATCTTCAGGGGACCACTTGCAAACCAGTTACTGGACGATGGATCGATTATCTGGTTGAGTGAAAATTCCGTTTTCGAATTTGTAAATCAGGAGGTCGTCCGAAATGCCACGTTGACTGGCAAAGGCTATTTCGAAATAGCACAGGATATGACTAAACCTTTTGAAATCAGCACCCATTTAGGTCAGGTTACTGTGCTCGGTACGGCATTTGAAATCGACATGACTATGAACAACGCCATGACCGTATCTGTTAGCGAGGGCAGGGTTCTTCTGAGTAATTCCTTTGATCAAACGGTTGAGTTGATCCGGGGCGAAACCGGATTTATTTCTGGTGCAACCTTGCAAAAAAGCATTGAATACAAGCCGTTGGCGGTCTGGAGATTCGAACTTTTAACTTTCAACCAGGAAACACTCGGAGCTATCCTCGAACAAATTAAATTGTATTACCCGGTCAATTTTGAAATTGAAAATTCAGCTATCCTTCAGTGCAAGCTGAGTCTTACCTTAACCTA
>JBGTCB010000869.1:0-4916 GCA_041748995.1 Saprospiraceae bacterium
CAAAAAATCGTTGCCTACATAAAATGCCATAATGCAAGTCTCTTTAAACCAATAAATTGGCAGTTTACTGGGTTCACAAAGGACATTCCCATAGCAGCATGATTAGTATCAGTTATAATGGAAATGCTGCACTAGTGCATCATTTCTGAAGTAAATGATATTATGGACGAGATTATTTTTTGTCAGGTCGAAGAAGCGAAACTGCGTATAGCCGTAGCTATATAAGGATTTCGATGATGAAGAGATGGCGAAAAAGAAACCGTCCTTAGTATCAGGTATTTCGGAAATGATGCACTTAGTGCTCAAGCAATTCCAGCACCTCTTCGGCACACCCCCAACAAATAGTGTAACCTGAACCACCATGGCCATAATTGTGGATAATAGACTGTTCCCTCTCTAACCGGACTTCATCGCGTCCTGGCCTGAGACCTACGATTGTCTCCATCACTCTTCCCTTCAATACGGGATGTAATGCCCGGCATCGATTCAGGATCTTCCGGGTTTGTGCGGGGTCAGGTACGGTACTATAAGCATGGTTATAAGCGGTGCCTCCCAGCACGATACAGTCATGCCTGGGTATGATGTAAGCCAGAGCATTAGGGCCGTAATCATCTGCCATGTATCTAATGTTTTCTTCCCTTTCCACTTTCACAATCTGACCCTGGATGGGATAGAGCCGGTGATCATTTGTCAATGCAGACGCCTCTAAACCAGTGCAGTTAATCACAAAATCATATTGCGTGGAAAGCTCTTGCAATGATTCGATTTTTCGAGAGATCATGGGTGATCTTTCTGAAATTTGCCGGTGTAGGAAGGGCAGGAAAATAGAAGTATCGATCATAGGTACCCGCACGAGATAACCATGTTCGTAACCGGGTGGTAACTCTTCAGGAGCTAATATCCGTAAGGCGTCTGGAGGCACAGCTCCGATCCAGGATGTTGCTTGTTCGGATGTATCAAGAACCCATAAATCGACCCACTGAACACCACTGGTGGTTTGATACGAAAATTGCCGGTAGTATTCCAAAGATTTTCTACTCCAGGTATTAACTTTTTGCCATGGATTTGCCTTAAAGGGAAACCAGATTGCTGCTGCCTTCATTGAAGTTGTCGCTTCCAAAGGGTCTTTGGAATAGATACTCACCTGATAACCGTGATCGAGAAGAACTTCGGCGGTCGACAACCCAATAATACCTGATCCTACTATAGCAATATTCATTGGTGCCCTATTACAAAAAAGCAAGGATATGGTCTAACGAATGTAACGTATGGTGAGGAATGATCGTACCTGCATTTTGTATGCCATGCTGATTAAACCAACAAGTCAGGATACCATAGTCTAATCCACCTTTGATGTCCGATGATAAACTATCACCAATAATTAAAACCTGTCGCGGATCCGGATGTCCTATCAGAGTAAAAACATGATCAAAAAATGCCGGTGCAGGTTTGTTACTACCGATCTCTTCAGAAATCACGATGTGTTCAAAGTATCGATGCAAGCCCGAGCTGGTAATCCGGGGCCGTTGTACTTCGGCAAATCCATTCGTCACCAGCGCCAGCCGAAATCTTTGTTTTGTTTCATTTAGCAAATGCCGGGCACCTGTTACTTCATTCGTTTGCTGAGCCAACCGATTGAGGTAGTTTCTATTCATGGTTGCCGGATCATCCACCAGTCGGTTTCTCATGGGCAAACATCTCGAATCGAAGTTTATTGAGTGTCGGAATATCGATTTCCCCTTTCTCAAATTGTTGCCAGCATTGATGATTGATCTGGTGATATGAATCAATCAATGATTGATTTTCGTAGTACCCATGCTCTACCAGCATTTTATGCAAAGAATCATGGGCTCCTGCATCAAAATCTAGTAAAGGGGCACCTCTATTTACCTCTGAATGAGTAAAAATTTAATAAGATGCAAGCCAGACAAGGCTGGAGGAAGGAAGATAGCCGTAGCTATCTGACTCCTGATCAACGAAGTATGGTGCAGCATATTATTAAATAAATTTTCGAAGAAAATTGTTTTTACCATGAACGGGGTTAATAGAGGTGCCCAAAGTATTATCCAGATCAAATAACAGCCATTTTATTGACATTGCAGACACAATAAGATTAGGAATTAAGCCTTAAGTATCAAAAGTAGAGATAAAGCAGGACTATGGAGAATGGAGTTGACTTGACTTGGCAGCGATAAGTTAAAGCCAGACGATGAAGATGGGGCTTGATCACAAAAACTCCGGACCGGTCAATGTAAGATGCTTCTGAAACCGCACTATCCGGGGGCCTAAAAAATCAGGAAGAAGTAAGTGAATAATCTTGTTTCTTTAGTATTAATTTTATTTTTAATGTTGATTTAAGAAAAACAGACCGATTGTGCTTTGGAGTGCTGCGATTAACGGATTCAGGCAATACATGCTGTTGGAGCGAAATATGTCAACGCACTCGGTCGAGGCTTATCTCGCAGATGTTCAGAAATTGTCAGACTACTTGCTAGTAAATAATCCGGAAGTACTTCCAGACCGGGTTGATTTGCACCATCTGGAGTTTTTTTTGGGTTACCTGCATGATCTGGGATTGGGATCACGTACCCAGGCAAGAATCCTTTCGGGAATCAGAGCATTTTTTCGTTACTTAATATTGGACGATTCGATCAAGCTTAATCCCACAGACCTGATTGAAGGCCCCAAGATTGGTCGCAAAATGCCGGAAGTGCTCTCCTTTGAGGAAATAGAGAAGGCACTAAGCCTGATTGACCTCAGTCTGCCCCAGGGTACCCGCAACCGGGCGATACTGGAGACTTTGTACGCTTGTGGCCTTCGGGTGACCGAATTGGTTAAGTTGAAGATTTCCAATCTATTCCTGGATATCGGCTTCATCAAAGTTATCGGTAAAAACAACAAAGAACGAATCGTACCAATCGGTCAATCTGCGGTCAGGTTCATTAAACTTTATCTTGAACATGATCGAAAAAAAATAGCTCATATCGATGCTCCCGCTAGTGATATCGTATTTCTTAATCGAAGGGGCAAACCACTCAGCCGGGTGATGGTTTTTAATATTGTCAAGGAGGCCATGCTTCACGCCTGCATCAAGAAGTCAGTCAGTCCGCACACATTCAGGCACTCGTTTGCAACGCATCTGGTAGAAGGAGGAGCCGACCTTCGCGCGGTACAGGAAATGCTGGGACACGAGTCAATTGTAACCACTGAGATCTACACTCATTTGGATATCAACTATTTACGCGAGACGATTCTGAGTTTCCATCCCTTAAATAATTCTTAAGTACCATCTTCGTGTCAACTTAATCAATAAATTTGCGGCCATGCGAAAGGCTATTTATGGTATTGGATTTATAGCCGTGGTCATCTTTTATCAATGTGCCAGCAAAGCCACCCCACCCGGAGGACCAAAAGATGAGACTCCTCCCATGATTGTCATTGACAAAAGTACCCCAAATGAGCAAATTCGATTTAGCGAGCGGTCTATTACCATTACTTTCGATGAATGGGTAGAACTGGAAGATGTTCAAAATCAAATCCTGGTATCTCCTCCTTTGGAGAGAAGACCGGACGTTCGGTTAAAGGGAAGATCTGTCATATTTCAGTTTCATGAAGAAGAGGTTCTGAGAGAAAACGCTACGTACACTGTCAACTTCGGAGAGGCAATCCGGGATATCACCGAAAGAAATATTCTTAAGAATCACACCTTTGTATTTTCAACCGGAGATGTCATTGATTCATTGAGGGTGCAAGGTATGATCATTGATGCCTATACCGCTCAGCCCGTCGAAAATGCGACGATCATGTTCTATGAATCAGCGGAAGATTCTATTCCATTGAAGGAGAAACCATTTTATGCGACCAAGTCTGATGAATCGGGTGCCTGGGAAATTCGCAATATGAAACAGGGTACTTTTAAAGTGGCCGCCATTGTTGACATCAATTTAAACTATCTCTACGACCCTGCAACGGAAAAAATTGCTTTTTTGGACACCCTGGTCACCATTGATGGTTCTGCCGGGTTGCCTGTCAATCTGCTTATATCCGAACCCACCCCGCAGCTGTTTATCGATCGCAGGGATACATCCGGATGGAATCAGGCCGTTTTGACCTTCAATCGACCTGTCTACGGGCTTGATGTTAATTATGCTGACGCTGATCAGTCACTATATTACGACGTATTGAACAATACGCTGACTGTTTGGTATTTCTCGGAAGATCGTCGGGAATGGCCTTTATATCTTACCACTGAAAGTGAGGTTGATACTTTGGTTCTAAAATATGATGCTCCAGGTGTCAAGATGCAAAAAATAAAAAAACTCAATCGATTGGTCAACACCGGCCATCCCGCCGAACCATTTTATATTTGTTTTGACAGGCCTGTGATAAACATCGATACTTCCAATGTATTGGTATTGGAGGGCAGGAATGCCATGAATCCGGTCATGGTACCTGTGGTGATACACGATAGTTTACCATGGTGTCTGACCCTTGAACACCCATGGAGTCCGGATAGTAGTTATCAGCTCGTCTTCCTGCCAGGTAGTCTGACCGACTTGTATCAGCTGGAGAATGACACGATCACGGAAAGTTTTCCCATAGGAAATGTGGAACGATTTGGCAACATCATCCTTAACCTGACAGATTTATCAGAAGATCAGTCCTATATTGTGCAGGTAGGAGAAAAAGACAAACCGGGAATCCAATTTGTGGTAGACAGTGTTGCAGAATTTTCCCGGACTCTCTCACGTCTAAAGCCTGCAACTTATACGCTCCGGGTGACCGAAGATCGTAACCGTAACGGAAGATGGGATCCCGGAAATTTACTTCAGGAAATACAACCTGAACAGACCCGTTGGCAGGTACTTGAAGCCTTGAGGGCAAACTGGGATGTGGAGGTAGACTTCAAATGGAAC
>JBGTCB010000870.1:0-3600 GCA_041748995.1 Saprospiraceae bacterium
CGGTGAATATTCAATCGATGTCACCATGGGAGTGGAAGCTTTTGTAAGACCACAGAAAAATACGGATCCACTTAATGGAGTGTCCACCAGCGATTTAATTGCCATCCAGAAACACATTCTGGGTAAAGCTCCCCTGGATACCTGGTATAAGGAAAGGGCAGCGGATGCAAACAATGATGGGAAAATTTCTGCAATTGATCTGATTGAAATACGGAAATTGATTCTAGGTAAAATTGACCAATTACCCAACAGTGATAGTTGGAGATTTTATGAACGAGAGAGTAACAGATCATTTTACCATATTGATCAGATGCCGGATAAGATGCGTGCAGACTTTGTGGGTGTGAAGATCGGTGACTTAAATAGCAGTACCAATCCATCACTAAAGGCAGGTAGATCTGATCAGGCCTTCACATTGTCTGTAATCAGCACTTCAGACAATAACAGAGTTGGCTTCCACGCCGCAGATGAAAGAGTGCTTTCCGGTATTCAGTTTACCGTTGAGTTTGACCCCGGCAAAATTCAGATTGTAAGCATAATACCCAGTAACAGTATTGGAATCAATGCGGATTACTTTAATATCACTCAGCAGGCTGGGGGCTGGATTACCATGGCATGGAATCCTGCAGATGGATCTAATGTTTCCCTTGCCAGCGGTGAAGAATTGTTCGCTCTGGCAATTAAAACATCCGGAAAAGTGGATCTGAGTGAATCCATGACAATTTCCAGCAAAGTCACTCCTGCTGAAGCTTATCTCACTAACGGCTCGGAAGCAGATGTAAACCTGATATTTGAAAACAACAAGATAGCTGGTGCATTTGAGTTATTGCAGAATAGACCCAATCCATGGTCGAAAGAAACTGTAATAGGATTCTCCGTGCCGGAAACTGCTCAAACGTCCCTGTCTGTCTTCGATGTAAACGGACGATTGATGAAACAAATCAGTGGATTAACGAGCAAAGGATATCACGAATGGAGTATAAATGTTAGTGACTTTCCATCATCCGGTCTGTACTACTATAAACTCGAGATGTATGACCGCAGCGTTATAAGAAAGATGATCCTCATGGATTAAATTGGCATGTCTTACTACATTTTAAGAAAAAGGCAATCGCATAACGTGATTGCCTTTTTTCTTTAGAGGGAGATCATATCATTTGAGTTCACAGGAAACCATTGATACTTTCCAACCGGGAAAAAATTCACCCTTTTCTGCGTAAGTCACCGTTGAACGCAACGACCGGATAGTGGATCAATAGCTCCGGCATGTGCGCGATAAGGCAGGTAGCTGAAATTTGAATCTGATCCGCTGATTGAGTATTCGTAACTAAAAAAATCTCTGCCTTTCTATGATTCAGATTAGCGGCATTTACTTTACCTTAGATGGATCATGAAATCAAAATTAAAAGGCCAGATGGACTTGATGGGACGATGGCTAAATTACAAGGTATATATAAACCGGATCATTAACCTTACGGATGAAACTGTTATCGGCAATTATTCCCTCGTATGTGAGTATAGTAATGATAAAGGTGAGGTACTTAAGGAAATCACTATTATCGGTGATGAACAGGATAAACCTTTCATGAACTTGTCGGAAATAGCCGGATTTATCAATCGGGAGTTTCATCAGGACTGGACCGAAGAAAAGAAAAGAGCCTGGACAGAGCTTTATGATCGCATCCTGGATTTCCTGGAAATGAACGGTGAACCCTACTGAAGGGATACCAGGTCTAAAACTCTGGTGCTGCGTTGTCACCGATCTACCTGAAACTGAATTTCCATTGCCGGAGTACTGGTTTTAAAATCTGATCAGCTCTGCTGTCGATTATGTTTCACCTACTTTGCTCGGATCAAGGATCACCAGATACGCGTTGGCTGACGCTCCCATTCCAGCCGGGTAGCTTTGCATTGAATCGCAAGCGACTATTATCAAAATCGGTCTGGTCGACGATTTAATTTCTTCCATTCGTTTTTTACAAACAATTTTAATATATTATGTGACTAACAGTAGGGGGTCCTATGTGGAGAAGTAAAAGTTCCTCCTATTACCGGCATTTGACATCCACTGACCATCGTTTGTTCCGAGTAATTAATGATTTTGGTACCCATCTGATATGGATGGGTCCTTGAATAATTATTACCTGTACTTAATCATAGTGTTCAAGACCATTAATATCCATCAATAATAAAAACCAACATCATGGCTTTAAACAGAGGAATTGCTTACATCAAACCCGGTGTCGTAGAAGTACAGTCTATTGATTTTCCAAAGCTGGCCCTGGGAGACCGGAAGTGCCAGCATGGTGTCATCCTGAAAATTGTTTCCACCAATATTTGTGGTAGCGATCAGCATATGGTTCGGGGTAGAACAACTGCACCGGAAGGATTGATTCTAGGTCATGAAATAACCGGTCAGGTAATCGAAAAAGGCAGTGACGTTGAATTTATGGAGGTGGGAGATCTGGTTTCTGTACCCTTTAATATAGCCTGCGGACGATGCAGAAATTGTAAGGAACAAAAAACCGGTATTTGTCTTGAGGTAAATGATGCCCGGCCAGGATCGGCATATGGATATGTCGATATGGGAGGCTGGATTGGCGGCCAGGCTGAATATGTGATGGTACCTTATGCAGACTTTAATCTTTTGAAATTTCCCGATAAAGATCAGGCTATGGAAAAGATCCGTGACCTGACTCTATTGTCTGACATTTTGCCTACCGGCTATCATGGCGCCGTAACGGCCGGAGTAAAACCCGGTGCAATTGTTTATGTGGCTGGAGCAGGTCCGGTCGGTCTGGCTTGCGCAGCATCCTGCCATCTGCTCGGTGCCGCAGTCGTTATTGTGGGAGATTTGATCCCGGAGCGATTGGCTCAGGCACGCAGTTTTGGTTGCGAAACGGTAGATCTGAGGAAAAGTGCTACCCTGGCCGAACAAATTTCAGCAATTGTCGGCATACCCGAAGTCGATTGCACCGTTGACTGTGTTGGTTTTGAGGCCAGAGGTCATGGACTTAATCATGGTAAGGAACAACCGGCCACGGTTTTAAATGCAGCTATGGAGGTCACCCGGGCTGGAGGCGGTATTGGAATACCCGGACTTTATGTGACCGGTGATCCCGGAGCCGTCGATGATAGTGCCAAGATTGGAAACTTAAGTATCAGGATCGGACTAGGCTGGGCCAAATCCCACCACTTCACCACCGGACAATGCCCGGTTATGAAATATAATTACAATCTGATGCAGGCAATCCTTTATGATAAAATCAAAATTGCGGATGCCGTCAATGTCCAGGTCATAAGCCTTGATGATGGCCCAAAAGGGTATCAGGATTTTGATCAGGGAGCGGCCAAAAAATATGTGATTGATCCGCATGGTATGGTACCTGCCTGATACAACCGGTTAATTATATTCGAAGAAGCCGCTGCCGGAAAGAAGTACCTATATAAATGAGGTAAGAATTTTGTATTATTAGTAAGACAAAATTTAGGAATATGGCTGCAGATACGAATTTCCGAAGACTTTCACTCCCCGAATTATTTTCCCTTTCTTCCTTTTACTACAAGCACAACTTTGCGACTCTGCGGCTTTGCGAGAAA
>JBGTCB010000871.1:0-4810 GCA_041748995.1 Saprospiraceae bacterium
ACAGCCATCCAACCATTCACGTCCGGTTGATTTCACCAACCTGACGATCTCCTCAAATCCATGCCTCAATCCGGCTTCATTCCTGTTTTTTAAATATGCTTTGTTAAAAAGTGAACTACCCATACCCACTCCGGTAGCTCCAGCGGCAAAATATTCCTGAATATTTTCTGCTGAAACACCACCGGTGGGCAGCAGTTTAATATCAGAAAGCGGAGCCCGGATTTCTTTGATATAGCCGTAACCAAATACAGTGGCTGGAAAAATTTTCACCGCAGTAGCACCGGCCTGCCATGCATGATATATTTCCGTAGGACTAAAAGCTCCCGGAAAGACTGCAAGTCCTTTTGCTTTAGCTGCTTCAATCAAATTAATATCGAGAATAGGTGAAACAATAAAAGTTGCCCCGGCATCCAGTGCCAGATTAAATTCATCCATCGTGCAGACCGTGCCCGCACCAATATTTAAATCGGGAAATGATTCATTTAAATATTTGATGGATGCGATGGCATCCGGACTGTTCATTGTGACTTCCAGTGTTGTTAATCCGGCTTTTTGAAATGGAGTGGCAAGAAAACGGATTTCTTCCAGTGAATAATTGCGCAGAATGCCGATCACTGGCATACTTTTAAAGGAGATGTGATTAAAAATTTTGCTCATCATTCAATTATTACCGAAGGTTATAAAGGTGCGTTATTGATTAATTCAAATAATTTGTGATGGCCTCGTACCACTGCGTGATCCAATGCTTCTTCCTGAACTACCTCGGTTGACACCTGAAATACTTCTGCCGCCAATTGGTAAAGTGTGGCGAGGTCACCGGATGCTCCGAGAATAATCCGGTCTGCCGGATGATTTTTTAAATGCTTTAATTCCTGTCCAATCAGTAGGCCGCTTAAGAAATAATAATTGTCCTCTTTAGATCTTTTGTCAAACAGGTCGCTGGTGCGAATTCTAAAAAGATCATTTAAAAAATGATTTTCAACCGATTGTTTTATCCCGGAAATAAACGCTTCACTCACTGTGTTGTTGAACGGACTTTTCCTGACAGATTCTCTGAGTATTGAATTTTGACAAATGATATCAAATAATTCACCGGTTAAAAAAGTATGGAAACCTGTTACCCGGTTATTCTCTACATAAATATGTTTACTATGCGTACCGGGTAAAAGATAGATGATATCCCGGTGATCATTTTCCTGGTGCAATCCTACCAATTGGGTTTCTTCACCACGCATTACATCGTCCTGCGAACGAACTCCGGAGATTAGATAGATCGGGTTTGGCAGGACAGACTGTTTGATTTTTTCCATATAAAGTCCTTCGCCATTGCATTGAAAGGGCAGATTAGCGTAAGGCAAACTATAAATTCCAATGGTTGAAGAAGCCATTCCCGAAATAAAGCAGGGAAGATTCTGTGACATCGCCAGTTTCCATTCATTTAATTCCGATTTCAAATATCCGAGGTAGTAGGTCAGTCTGTCTTCTCCACTTTCCTGCCATTGCCGGTGCAGAGATTTGATTCCATGATTCGATGTCGTTTGGTGGATGATTTGTGATTTAATGGCATTAACTAAATAAATACGAAGTCTGGATGTGCCCCAGTCAATGCTGATAAACGATGCTTCTGGTTCCTCTGTCATCTGGTTAAAGGTATGAGAATTCAAGGACCTTTTTCGTTACTTTAGGTATTTTACAGCCGGATTGTGTTTAACACGATTTTATAACCAACCAAAGTTATGCACGAAGAGATCGAAGAGTTGAAGAAAGCGATTGCAGCTTCACCGGACAATGCCTATCTGAGGATGTTGTTGATTCGCAAGATGCGGCCTTATGATCAGTACCTGCCGGAGGCTGAGAGTCATCTGGAAATATTGATGGAACAGGATAAGTCAAATAAAGAAGCCCGGGAGATGCTGGTCGAGGTATTTTACCGGCAGGGTAAAAATTCAGCTGCAATCGTCTTAGGTGAAGACCTTCTTGATCAGACCGACCTCAGTCCGGCAACGAAACTGGTTTTAAGTAAGGCTTATTTTGCAGAAGAAGATTTACAGAAAGCCAGGGACCTGTACGAAGAGGTCTTAATAATCAATCCATCGATGACCGATGAGCTATTAGACAATGCTTTTCGGCTATCGGGTATGGATAGTACTTTTGAGGATGAATTGGACCGTTTTCTTGAGAAACCCAAGGTGACTTTCAAAGATGTGGGAGGATTGGATGATATCAAACGTGAGATTGACCTGAAGATTATCAAACCGCTCGAGCATGCATCTATATATGCTGCCTATGGTAAGAAGATCGGCGGAGGAATTCTGCTTTATGGACCACCCGGTTGTGGTAAGACATTTCTCGCCCGGGCCACTGCTGGTGAGATTAACGCTGGTTTTATCAATGTGACCCTCAACGACATCCTGGATATGTGGATCGGCAGTAGTGAAAAGCAGTTGAATGCTGTTTTTGAGGAAGCCAGAGATAATGTACCCTGTGTGTTGTTTTTTGATGAGATTGATGCGTTGGGAGCCAAGCGATCGGATTTGAGACAATCGGCAGGAAAGAATGTGATCAATCAGTTTTTAGCCGAACTCGATGGGGTAGAAGCCAGCAATGAAGGGGTACTGGTCATTGGAGCTACCAACGTGCCCTGGCATCTCGACCCGGCCTTCCGCAGGCCAGGACGTTTTGACCGGATTATCTTTGTGCCGCCACCGGATCTGGAAAACCGGGCCGAAATCCTGAGATTAAAGCTGGTTGATAAACCGAAAGAGCATATAGATTATCAGAAACTGGCAAAACTGACACCCCATTATAGCGGTGCTGATCTGGAAGCCATTATTGATATTGCGATTGAATCGGTACTGGAAGTTTCCATGGAAACCGGTACTCCTCAGCCCTTGACAACTGACTTGTTGCAAAAGGCGATCGGCCGGCACCGGTCATCAACCGTTGATTGGTTTACAACTGCAAAAAATTATGCTACGTTTGCCAATCAATCCGGCCAGTATGATGCTATTTCCGATTATCTTAAGAAGCATAAAGACTTATGATGCATCCGGTGCACCTTCAGGTTGAAACCCTTCTGAGGCATAATAAGACGGAGGATGCTATCCGGCGTCTGCAAACTCATCTGACAGAATATCCGGATGATGATCATGCAAAATATTTACTGGCTTTTGCTTACTACCTGTCGAATCGGCTACCAGAAGCAAGGCAGGCAGCAGAAATCCTGCATTCCAGTGACCCGGAGCAACCACATGTGGTTCGACTGCTAACGGAAATTGATATCGCCGAAGACCAATATTCCGCTGCAGAGGCAAAAGCCAACTTCTTAGTGAGCCTGGACCCGGATGATGCAGATGCTTATGTTCTTTTGGGGAGAGTCCGGTATTTACAAAATTATTACGATAGCGCTCTGGAACATATAGACAAAGCACTGGGCCTTGAGGCTGAACATAAAGAGGCCCTGAATCTGAAAATCCGGATCAGCGATACAGTCGGTAACTATGATCAGGCCCGGGCATCTATTAAAGAACTTTTGCATCTCGACCCGGAAAACCCGACTACCCTGGCGAATCATGGAATTCAACTTTTGAATGAAGGCCAGGTGGAAGAAGCTCTCCGGATTTTCTCCCAGGCTTTATCTCTTCAACCAACCAATATGTTGGCCCGTCAGGGAATGATGGAGGCCCTTAAGTCTCGTTTTTGGATCTATAGACTCTTTTATCACTATGAAAGATTTATGGCCAGACTGAGTGGTGGAAATGCCTGGATGGTGATTATAGGTACCTATCTGGTTGCACGGGTGATCGGCGGCATAGCGGATGTATCAGAAGGATATTTAAAGTGGATATTAAACGGTGCTGTGATATTAATAGCACTCACCTTTTTCCTTTCCTGGGTGGTCAATCCTTTGATGAACTTATTGTTGTCCCAAAATAAATATGGAAAATTGTTGTTGGATTTGAGGGAAAAGAAAATGGCCCGATTGACGGGAATTTGTCTTCTGTTATCCCTGATATCATTGGTGGTTTTTTTAGTGACCGGTTATTACCAGGCATTACTTAGCACATTACTTTTTGCCGGACTTATGATTCCGGCCGGGACCCATTTAAATCCACCAAGGGAAGAAAGACAGAAAAAACTCAGGATCTTCGGACTGGTGATATTGGCTGTGGGTCTGGCAGGTATCCTGATTAGCGAAAGCATTATTTTCCTTATTGCTTTTTTAGGTCTATTCATCTATCAGTTTTATTACAATAAAATGATGATCAGTGAATTTTCCCGAAAATTTGAACAATAGTTATTAATTCATCAGCGTCCAAAGCGTTTTCATTTAAACCGGGAATGTGTTAGGGTTTTGTCGTGAAAGGCAGAAGTGCAATAAAGACGGGTACTCCAGAGGTTTTTGAGGGCATGAATGAGCGATTTGTGCCTCTAAGGCATAACCATGATCTGGTAGATCTTCGAGCGAATGAACCGCTCGCGGATGGGTAAGCATGGTCACCATCTTGGCGAGCATCAAAAATCGATGATGTGCCCGTATTTGAAGCAGTTCTGCCTTGTAATAGAAAGTCTAATGCATTATCCCGGTTAAAAATATCATCCGTATTTATTTGAACATGGAAGGCAGATTAATAATTGAAACCTATATTATTATCATTATTTTGATCTCATCAAAACATACTATTCCTGATTTCCCAACCGGGGTTTCATTTAATTCCTCTCTTATCAATCGGATGTAGCGAAAAAGTTAAAGGGCACCTCTATTTACCTCTGAATGAGTAAAAATTCAATAAGATGCAAGCCAGACAAG
>JBGTCB010000872.1:0-3643 GCA_041748995.1 Saprospiraceae bacterium
ATCCACTCCGGTCTTTGATTGGAGGGATACTGTCAAACTCAACGAAAGAAATCTGAACGAATGGGTCCGGAAGTCTGGAATGAGTGCCGATTTCAGCTTTGGCAGCAAAAATAGACAGAGTGCCGAAAAGCACCATTATCATAGTTTTGCTGCAATTCATATTTAGCCAGTAGGTGTTCCGATCTATAATATTGTATAATTCTGATCTCACTTCTTATCTACGCTTCTGCTTTCAAATTATTTTATAAAAGCATACGATCTGCCGCATCTTAACTTCATTGGTTTCTCCATCCTTACCTGAATCAGGATAATATTTTTAGTGAAGCCTTAATTAATGATTCGACACTAGCAAGATCAGGGTTGGCCTTATACACATCTGAGACTGCCTTAGTCACACTTTGTTTGCTAAATCCCAAAGCCAATAAAGCAGATAACGCTTCCTCCTGCAAAGTATTGTCCCTTGTCATCATGTGTATTGTCATATCATTTCCTTTCGAAATCTTGTTTTTCAAGTCCAGTATGATCTGCTTGGCGGTCTTGGATCCGATACCTTTTACCTGTTTAAATACCAGTTCATCTTCGGATAGAATTGCCTGCGTAATTTCTCCAGGGTTCAGGGATGAAAGGACAATTCGGGCCGTATTGGGCCCAATACCTGACACCGAAAGGAGATGTACAAAAAGATCCCGCTCCTCCCGGTCATAAAAACCATAAATCGTATGAGAATCTTCCTTCACGACCAGGTGCGTCAACAATTTAATGGATTCTGATTTTTCTAACCTGGCGTATGTATATAAACTTATATTGACCTGATATCCCACTCCACCACATTCGATGTAGATATAAGTCGGATTCTTATACGTAATCTCTCCTTTTAAATAGGCAATCATATCCTATCTATTTACCATTTGATATACTAACTGGTGGTATGTTCAAATTTCATACCAATTATAATTTTTCATCAATTTTAAATAATTGATTATTAACTATTTTTAAATTTTAAATAATTTTAATGTGATTGTGTTTTCACTCTTATATGGCTCTACCACTGAAATACATCCTATTTTCGATCATCCCTTTATAATCTGAAAATTAATCTGCGCATCTTTGCAGCATCATAGATTCTGTTTATCCCATATGAATGTCTTATTGCTTGGTAGTGGTGGCCGTGAGCATGCACTTGCCTGGAAAATGGCGCAAAGTAACAAAGTATCTCATTTATTTATCGCTCCCGGCAATGCCGGAACGGCTTCGGTAGGTAGAAATATCCCTTTAGATGCTGGTGACTTCAACGGACTGGCCGACCTGATAGAACAACAAAGTATACAACTGATCGTAGTTGGTCCTGAAGGTCCCCTGGTCGAAGGCTTGGTGGATAAGCTGGCAGTAGCTTTTCCCGGTCTTCCCGTTATCGGACCAAAAGCAAGTGGTGCTCAGTTAGAGGGTTCCAAAGCCTTTTCCAAGGCATTCATGCAACGCCATAGTATTCCTACCGCAAGTTATCGCGAGTTTACCAAAGACCAGCTTGAACAGGCACTGGAGTATATTCAATCTCATCCCTTGCCGGTGGTACTAAAAGCAGATGGTCTGGCTGCAGGTAAGGGAGTGGTGATCTGTTATTCGACCGGTGAGGCCAAAGAAGAAGTGAAACAAATGTTGAGTGGCAAGTTTGGGTCAGCAGGTGAGATCGTGGTGGTGGAGGAGTTTCTTGATGGCATCGAATTTTCTGTTTTTGTACTGACCGATGGTCAATCTTATAAGATTCTTCCAGTTGCCAAGGACTACAAAAGGATTGGAGAAGGTGACCGTGGTCTGAATACGGGTGGCATGGGCTCCGTATCACCTGTGCCATTTGCTACCCCGGCTCTAATGCAGCAAGTGGAAGATCAGATCATCGTACCAACAATCAGAGGTATTCAAAAAGAAGGATTAGAATACCAGGGTTTTATCTTTTTTGGATTGATCAATGTTCAGGGCCGGCCAATGGTTATCGAATATAATTGCCGGATGGGAGATCCGGAGACACAGTCCGTGCTGCCCAGGCTGCGAAACGATCTGGTAGAACTATGCCTGGCTGTGAGCAAGGGCACTCTGAGTGCGCAAATTATTGAGCTCGATGAGAGGGCGGTGGCATCAGTGGTGCTGGTAGCCGGAGGATATCCGGGATCTTATAAGAAAGGAAATGAAATAACCGGGCTAATACCGCATAAGGATGGTATGATTTTTCATGCTGGAACAAGATTGCAAAATGGATCCATTTTGACCAATGGTGGTAGAGTATTGACCATTACTTCATATGGGCAATCCATCGAAGAAGCCGTGGAGAGCTGCAGAAGAAAAGCCTCTGAAGTCAATTTTGAGGAAGCATATTACCGTCGTGATATTGGCTTTGACCTGATCTGACTATAAGTGGGCATCTCTATAACAACGGTCATGGTAAAAACAATTTGCTTCAAAAATTTATTTGATGATATGCTTCGCCTTACTTTGTTGATCGCCTGCCTGGCAGGCCATGGCCGACAGGCCTGCCCGGTAAGCCTTGCCAGACGGGTCAGTCAGATACCTACGGCTATCGTTCTTCCTTCAGCCTTGTCTGGCTTGCATCTTATTAAATTTTTACTCATTCAGAGATAAATAGAGGTGCTCATATGTATACGATTGCCCATATCGGACAGGTAATCAAAGGACAGTTTTTACATTGTCCGGATCCGGAATCTCCGGTGGATTCATTGTTGATCGATAGCCGGCAATTACATCATCCCGAGCGAATTTTATTTTTTTCCTTCAAGGGAGTCCGTCAGGATGGTCATAAATTTCTCGGTAACCTGTATGATAGGGGTGTAAGAAATTTCATCGTGAGTGATCCGGTCGATCTCACAGGCCTTCATGATGCCAATGTTTTGAGGGTAGACGATGTACTGGAGTCACTTCAGTTGCTGGTGGCTTACCATCGGAAACAGTTTCATATTCCAGTGATAGGTATTACCGGAAGTAATGGTAAGACGATTGTCAAAGAATGGTTGTATCAGTTGCTATGTGGTGAATATCACATTGTGAAAAGTCCGAAGAGTTACAATTCCCAGGTTGGGGTACCACTATCAGTCTGGCAGCTCAACAATCAATCTGAATTGGGTATTTTTGAAGCAGGAATTTCCAATCCTGGAGAAATGGAACGCCTTGAAGCGATTATTAAGCCTGAAATTGGGCTAATTACCAATCTAGGTTCAGCTCATGCACGGGGGTTTGACAGTAATTCAATAAAATTAGAAGAAAAACTTAAACTCTTCGCTCAATGCCGGATCATTATCTGCTGCCAGGATCAAACCGATGTTTATCAAAGTCTCGCTAAGAAGACGCAATCCCTCTTTACCTGGTCTTTGCATCATGATTCTGATTTGATGGTAAAGGTTGAAGAACGGCAACCATATTTTACGGTCATTGGATATAGGTCTTTATCCCATTCCGGAAAATTCAAAATTCCATTTACAGATGATGCATCAATCGAAAATGCGATTCACTGTCTGAGTATAATCATCGTATTGAAGGCCTTTCACAGAGGTATTGAACGCTCTTTTGAAAATCTTCTCCCGATCGAAATGCGACTTGAATCTCTTGAGGGGATTAACGGATGTATTATCATTAA
>JBGTCB010000873.1:0-19310 GCA_041748995.1 Saprospiraceae bacterium
GAATGACATCCAAAATACTGTGCCGCTTCAACCCACTTATAGTGGTTTTCCACCGCAGTCATTCGATTCTGATCATCCAGATCAGCTAAACCGCCTTCTCCGTCGACCATAATTAATAATTGTTTAACTCCCAGGTCATTAGCCCGTTTGTTCATCTCTTCAAGATAAACCTTGTCCTTTGCTTTGTCTTTGAAAAACTGATTAACATATTCAATATTATGGATTCCAAATTCATTTTTAGCCCTGGATGCAAAGTCCAGATTGTCCATCTCTTTGGCGAAAAGCGCTTTATGAAGCGACCATTGAGCCAGCGAAATTTCAAAAAAAGATTTTCCACCCACGACCGACTTTTTGGTTGAACAGGCAGAAGACCCCAGTAACCCAATAGCAATGGCACTCTGGCCGGATGCTTTCATAAATTCCCTTCTTTTCATTTATTGATCTATTTAAAGACATCAATTTATTAAAAAAGACCCAATTTTTGTGATCATATCGGAAGATGTAAGCTTAATTTATATTAGGAAGAGCTGACAGATGACATCACCTTTCAACAAAGGGTGAGTTCTGCCAATTATCAGCTCCCAACTCTGCTCTCTTGATATTGGCTATCCACCATCAGAATACAGTGAATCCCGTCGAACCAGGTCCCTCATCGATATCCGGTTTTTCCATTGATAGACAGAGGAGATTTTCCACTTTATCTTTGACTTGTAGAATTAGGCATTCTTTTTGCAACACTCTAGATATCCTGAAACCAGGATCCATTATTCCGATCTAAACTGGTGGTAATTTCTGATTAATAAGATTTTACTTAAACCGGGATTATTCATTAGGGTTTCGTCATGAAAGGAAGAAGTGCAATAAAGACGGGTGCTCCAGCGGTTTTTGAGGGCGCAGACATGGTCACCATCATGGCGAGCATCAAAAATCGATGATGTGCCCGTATTTGAAGCAATTCTGACTTGTAATAGAAAGTCTAATGCATAATCCCGGTTAAACTTCAACGAATAACTGGTTGAGTATCAAATCTGTTTCAAGCACCATCCTATTTGAATAACCGCGAGAACAATAAACCTGGCTTTTCACTGACCTTCGGTTGAGGACAGGTCAGGTATTTTTATGGTGAATGAGCAGAAAATACACTCAACACCAGTTTAGAGAGGACCGATATTGGAGCATCGGTCCTTTTTTATTTCACAAAGCTGAATCTTTTTACCTGGGCTCATCCCTGCTTCCCTGCTCGTTCACAAATTGTCAATCGACCTCCTGAGATGAAAGTAATAAGGTAGTATGCAGGTTAATGTGAAGACCCTGTTTTTACCAAACTTCACAAAAATCCTGGGAGGCTGTTGTCCGGATGTTTGAGATCCTATTATTGGGTGATCAACTGGTTTTCCAGGTATAGAAGACTATTACTCGCTGATCGCCAGTGGTTTGTGATACTATCAGGAATAATTCCCGGTCCGAGAGTAAATGATCCTACAAAAATATCAATGTCACCATCCTGATCCAGGTCTCCGGCATCTGCAACCAACCATCGACCTGCTGAAGCCAGGTCAAAATGCTGATGGATAAATTCATAGTTTCCCCTATTTTCCAGATAGAGCAAACTGGCGCTGTTACCATTGACAAAGTCAGGATAGAAGGCATAAACAAAAAGGTCCAAATCGCCATCCTGATCAAAATCCCGGCAGAGGATCCCGGTAGCTCCATACATGGGTATAAACACCCGTTCCTCCAATCGCCAGTTACCCAGGTTTTCGAATATGCGCACACCATGATAGGGCTTGGGAAGATAGGAGTAATCACCATTATCACCATTACTCACAATGATGTCCATGTCACCATCACCATCAAAGTCGATCACTTCCATCGAACTGCATCCGAAAAGAGGGTGAAACTCCAACAACTTCCCTTCACGAAAAGAGCCACCACTATTGACAAATAAACTGACTCCTTCCTCTGCCTGACCAAAAAGGGCAATGATATCCAGGTCTCCATCTCCATCGGTGTCCATCAATCGGGTCTGGATAGCCCCGGAGTGTCCCGGATCAAATTTTTGATGTAAATACCATTTTCATACTTGTACCAGGATAGGTCACCTACCAGATTACCAAAACTGCAGACTACCAGATCCTTAATTCCGTCACCATCGATATCACCAGTTTCAAGGTGTACCGGGCGGATCAGTTCGATCAAGACCCGCTCTCGTCCAGCCAGTGATTTTTTATCTGCCTTCTCAATCAATCCCGCTTTTTGATCATTATTATCTAAAAACCCAATCTCTGTAACGAGCAGATTTCCATCACCAGTGAATGTTATATCAACTACCGGAGCCAAGAACCCAGTGATCTGATCCTGGATAAATTGACTATTTAACCGGACAAGCTGGTTCTGGAGATCGGCTACATAGAGTTGATCATTTTGGTCGTCATACTCAATCATAGTGATCACGGGAAATCCTCCCAAATTAACCGGTGCAAAAGACTCTTTAAAAAGCTGTGCTTTGGGGCTTTCAGCAATCTTTAGTGAAGGCAGGCTGTCAGGGGCCTGATCAATATAAAAGGCTACAAGCTTAGACCATGCCGAATCAGACATAGCCGGCTCATTGGCAAAAACATTTGCCTGTTGGATTAAGAATATCTCTTCGAGGATCTTGCCTTTATAGGGATCAATACCATTAGATATCCCGAGCTGAAGAGCCATCCGCTCCAGAACAGTTTTCCAATGTTCTTTGGGTAACAAAGACGGCTCTGTATATAAGTGACAGCTTGTACAAAACTCTTTGGACAGTTCTTCACCTGTTAGTTTTTCAACTTTTCGTGACTTATCCTTACTACCACAGCCCACTAAAGTACCCGTCATCAGAAACACGGTGATCAACGAAGAGAAGATCGACAGCCACTGATTGTAAGTGTTCATACAATTCCGGTCAATCCTGCTCATTGCAGAATTTTCACTTCATTTCCCAAATTGTCAAAGAATAGTATTTCTGTTACGGAATCATTCAACTCAACAAACCTACCTGATTGCGATTGAAATCCGGCTCCCCAGTAATGTTCCTGAATCCTTCGTGAGCCATTACTAAAAATTATAACCGTCTTTGCAATATCGGGAGTGAGCGATATGATTTGACCCTTTGGCGATTTTTCCATTGAAAAAACTTTAATTATATCATTATTCTGAGACGCTATCAGAAGTGTTCCTTCATCCACTGTTTTGATCTGCACAAGACTCTTTGCATCACCAGGTACAAAAAATTGGCTTTCATCCAGGGTCAGTGCCTGAAAACCGCTACCCATATTTTTTAAAGTCAGACCGACAAAAGCATCCGCCCTACCCTGCTGAACTTCCATACCAAAATCATTGCCTACGAGGACTAAATCCAGGGTACCATTACGATCGAAATCGATAGGTAGAATTCCATACACTGGCGCCATCTGTGCTTCCCGGGGTAATGAATGAACTTTGAATTTACCATCACCAAGATTTTCTGTCCAGGAGGATTTCATCCAGTTGGCTTTCAGTATCAAGGCATCATCCATTTCACCGCCGGCAAACATCTCGGGTACGGTTGCTTCCCCAAATTCAGCATAGGTATTATACTTCTTTCGGATGCCGACAAATTGTTTAATCACATCCTGACGTGGGTGATAAAGGTACTCATGCCGGTCACCCAAACTATCCCGCCAATAACATGAAATTAATGGATCAATACTTCCATTATTATCCAGATCCTGGCCATACACCCGGAGTGGTTCTTCTGAGCTGCATTGGAAATACATATTTTCACCAAAATTACCTGCCACATAGTCAATATCACCATCACCGTCAAGGTCAGCTGCAGTCAGACTGTTCCACCAGCCATGATAATCTTCAAGACCGGAAGATGCGGTCACATTGACCAATTTACCCTGTTGATTTTCAAACAACATTAATGGCATCCATTCACCAGCCAACATCAGATCAGGCCAAAAATCACCATTGAAGTCGGTCCATAATGCATCACTAATCATACCGGGAAAGGTCAGGTCTGCGCACACCTCTTCGGTTGCATCGACAAATTTGACCTGATCACCGACGGTTTCGTTTCTTAGGATATAAGACCTTCCTGGCTTGGGAAATGCCCTGGGCTCTACCCTGCTTCCGATGAATAAATCAAGATCACCATCCCGGTCAAAATCTGCTGCCCTGACGCAAGAGCCATTGGAAAACATAACCGGAAGTGCATCAGCAGCAAGCACAAAGTTTCCTTGCCCATCATTTAGCAAAAGAATATCCTGATAAAGTGGGTCACCCGGAGCCTGTTGTGCACCACCTCGCACAATATACAGGTCAAGATCACCGTCATTGTCCGCATCAAAAAGTAAAATTCCGGCATCCTCCTCCATCGATCTTTCACTCGACTTATAGTTGACCTCTTTTGCAACAAACTGGCCTGTTGGCAGCTGCAGGTACCAGACTTCCGGGTAGGTACTACTCGCTCCAATAATCAAATCTTCCAGACCATCATTGTTGACATCACCCACGGCTAGTGCCGGTCCGTATTGGGAAAATTTATGCGGTAAAGTGCGCTGATAGTTAAAATCGACAAAATCGATTTCATTATGCTTATAACTCAATCCATGGGTTTCGGCTACTTCTGAAAAATAACCTTCACTGTTTGTTTGAGAAATACTGTTTATCGACCTGAAATTTTCTGCAGGACTATAAACCACCTCCAAAATCCGGTTAGTAGGAGTAGGTCCGATTTTTTGAAGCAAACCTCCTGGCCAATAAATCAGGATCGAGTCTACTGAAGTGCGCTCATTCATGCCGAAGTGGAGGATATTTTCTGATTTAGAGAGGTAACCTCTGCCGGAGAGCAGATAATTTTTCTGCCGGCCCTCTGCATGAAAAACTTCGACAGCAGCACCAAATGCATCCGGATTTTTAACCGGTCCTTTAAGTTTTACCCTTAAAAAATTATTAGGTGCGATTTCATTGGACCGATTTTCAAATAAAAAAGCCTGATCGTCTATATTATTAATCACCAGATCCAAATCACCATCACCATCAAGATCCCCATAAGCGGCTCCATTAGAAAATGAAGCGATATTGAGACCCCATTCATTGGTTACATCTTTAAAAGTCAGATCACCCATGTTTCTAAACATAAAATTTGGTGATTTGACTTCAGGTATGGCTGCTAGTAATTCCTGCTTACTGACCAGATTGGAGGCAGTGGCCCGGAAATCTGCAAAATCGCGATCGGTTACATCTTTTGGGAAACCGTTTACAATTAGTAAATCCTGAAATCCATCATTATCATAGTCGGCAAAAAGGGTAGCCCAGCTCCAATCCGTTTCCTGTATTTGCGCGTACATCCCGATATCTCCATAGATAGGCAAACCGGTTTCGGGATTGGTGCCGAGGTTCAGTTGCAAAGTATTTCGGGTATACTGATGCTCATATTTAAACTGCCTGGTAAGAATCTCCCGCTGATAACTGCTTTCTCCCTGAAAAAGCTTTTTACGTTTGTTGTAATACGGCTGCATTTCGGAGGTGACCAAATCCATTTTACCGTCATTGTTGATATCCGCTACATCACTACCCATTGCAGAAAGACTGAAATGCTTAAAGATATCTCCTGCATGGTTGGTAAATGTACCATCCTGATTGTTGATATAGATCAGGTCATTGCTTTCATAGTCATTGGCGATATAGATATCCGGCCAACCGTCCTCGTTAAAATCGTAAATAAGCGTGCTGTGACTGTAGCCATCATGTAAAATGCCTGCCTCAATTGAAACATCCCTGAAGACCGGATGACCCAGGCTGTCATTCCAGTTGTTCTGGAACAGATTATCCCGGTTGGGTGATGATCCATCATTGACCAGAGGGATAAAAGCGTTAGGGTACTTTGCCTCAATGTGATTCACTCCGATAAAGAGATCAAGATCTCCATCACCATCGTAATCGAAAAACTGGGAGTGGGAAGAATGACTGGAATCACCAACTCCATATTCATCCGCCATTTCTTTAAATATGGGCATATTTTGACTGTCGTTACCCTGATTGATATAAAGAAGATTTTTACGGAAGCGGTCTTCTTTGCGAAGCGTATTGCAAATATAGATATCCAACCTCCCATCCAGATTGATATCCACCAGATTCACGCCGGAAGACCAGTACATGGTATCTGGCTTTACGATACCAGCCTGGATACTGACATCTTTAAATTTAAGATCGCCCAGATTCAAATAGAGCCGGTTCTCCACCTGGTTGCCGGTAAAGAAAAGATCCTCCAGACCATCCCCATTCAGATCACCGATGGCTACACCCGCCCCATTGTAAATAAATTCACTGACCAGGATATTCAATGAATCACTTTCAGTGATCTTATTGATAAAGTCTATACCTGATTGGCTGCTGTCTATCAATTCAAAATGATGGGTAACAGATTTCTTGCAACTCAAACATAGCAATGGAATGAGCAAGGGGAGTACAAGCTGTTTTTCTATAGACATAATCCCGTAAAATTAAGGATCCGGTGACTCAAAATGAAAAAGGCCATCAAGAAGATGGCCCTTTTCATACAATAATATCTTAGATAATTACTAATATCCCGGATTCTGAGAAAGTACATCAGATCCCTGAATATCAATCTGAGTCTGGGGAATCGGATAGTATTCGTTTTTACCGGCGGTAAATTTTGCACCACCAAATTTGGTAACCAGGTATTTGGCTTCGTGTTGCAGATAGGCATTCAATACCTCCGCTGCAATGCCCCAGCGTACCAGGTCAAAGAAACGGTGACCTTCGCCAGAAAGCTCCAGTTTACGCTCCATACGCAGTGCAGCGATAGCTAACGCTTTATCAGCAAACTGAGAAGCCGGATACTCACTGATAACGTAATTGGCAGCATTAGAACCATCCGGATTTTTTACCCAATGTTCGGAGTTCGCTGCTCTGGCTCGAACCATGTTCACAAGTTCTCGCGCTCTTTCCAGAGAACCAGCCTCGATTTCTGCTTCAGCTGCCATTAACAAGACATCAGCAAAACGAATAATGGTGTAATTCATCGTTGCATAACCACGGGTCCAGGAACTACCATCGGTAAAACTATTCTCCTGTGATTTGTAGTATATGTATTTCTTTGGAGAATATGGCCCTGCATAAGGTTGGGCTCGGATCCAGGCCTTTCCTGGGTGAGCTATCCAATCCAGATAGGGTATACCTCTTCTACCGATTGAATGATCAATCCTTGGATCAAGCGTACCAGCATCCGGTGTAAAAGCATCGTTGGTTTCCACTCCATAATCGTGTTTCAAAGCATTGGCTTCATTGTTGTAAGAGCCATCCAATAAAGGTAAACCACTGGCATCAGTACGGAATGAATTGGCCAATTCAAAACTTGGCTGGTTGAATCCGCAGCAGTTACCGGGTCCATCGGGACCGGTATTGTATGGATAGTTCAAATCGTCAAAGTAGTTGGCATTCTGCGTGCTACCCGAGTTGTTGGCTGATTCCACATCCATCACTGCTTCGGCATGGTTGTCGTTTTCGGCATTATAAATTTCGGCATAATCGTCCAATAAGGCATACTTTAAACCATTAGTTGTCACTCCATTGGCGATCACATTGTCAAACCAGGTTTTGGCTTCGCCAAATTTACCCTGAAACAATTTTGCTTTACCCATATAAGCTGCAGCAGCCCATTTATTGACCCGGCCGGCTTGTCCAAGAGTTTCCGGAAGATTGTCATAGGCATATTGAAAATCAGCTTCGATCTGACTCCAGACGGCTCCGCTGTTAGGTACCGAAGCGATTTCACTGGCCAGAATCGTTTCATCGATATATGGAATTTTGTTATAATGCTTTTGCAGATCAAAATAGAAATGTCCTCTCAACAAACGGGCCTCTCCGGAGATCCGGGCAGCCTCCGCTCCGGAAACATCGGTGGCTACCGTCAACAACCTCAAAACTGTATTGGTACGGGATATCCCTTCATATCTCCCTCTCCAGAAACTATTTAAATCGCCTTGGGTAGGATCGGTTTCATAGCGTTGTACCGGATTGATAGAAGTATAATCACCCGGGTCGGTACCCTTATTGGCCTCGCCACCACTAATGGTTCCGGTGATCCAATGATTCGGACCTTCGAAGCGGTTTCCAAAGACGCCGTTCAGAGCGGCATAGGCACCGATCAACGCCCCTTCAATACCTGCTTTGGTTGCCAATTGTGCATTGGAGAGTGATCCTTTGGGAGCCACTTCCAAAAACTCATCATTGCAAGACATCATCACCAGCATAAAGGCTACTATGGTGAGTGATACCCGCTTTATAAAAGTTAATCTTTTCATTTTAAATAAAGTTTTTCTTTTTATTAATGTGATCCTTAAGATTCACTGAATCCTTCCGATCGGTTACTATTAGAATCCTAAGCCAATGTTAATCAGGTAACTCGGTGTGACCGGGTAGTTACCAACATCAACTCCAAAACGGGTGTCCGCATCACCACCTACCGCTGGATCTAACCCACCATATTTGGACACCGTCCATACGTTGTTGGCGGATAAACCAATAGATACTCCTGTCAGATTGAGTCTTTGCAATAGCCGGGTAGAAAGATTATAGCTTACAGCAACACGTTGCAACCTAAGGTATGAACCATCTTCTACATACCACGAGTTTTCGGCTCCACTGGTACTGATATTCGAGGCGCTTTCCCAAATCGGGGCTTCGGCATTATTACCTAGTTCGGGAGTCCAGGAATTGAAGGCAGCTGTCCCCTTTGCCGATCCTTCAAAAGTGCCAAAGAAATGAGTGAACCATTTGGCTTGTCTCCAAATGTCATTGCCTATAGAAGTGAACCAATAGGTTTCAAAGGTAAAATTCTTATAATCCAGATCAATTACTGCTCCACCTGTATACTTAGGAATTGGGCTTCCAATAATGGTCCGGTCATCCGGAGTAATTTTTCCATCACCATCGACATCTTCGTATTTAAATCGTCCCAGCCCTTTGCCAGTTTGAGTAGCGGCATCCACTTCCGCCTGCGAATTGAAGTAACCGATCATCTTATAGCCATAAAATGCCGACAATCCATATCCAACCTGATTGCGGAGCGGACTAATCCCCCGATATCCCGGACCATTAAAAAACTCGATTCCATCTGCCATATGGGTAATTTCATTATGCAGGAAGGAATTGTTTAAAGTGATTTCATAATTGAGTTCTGGAGCCAAATTACCTCTCGTGATAATCTGGAAGTCCACACCACGATTCAACATACTAGCTACGTTAACTGATGGTGCGGAAGCGTAGTTTCCGGTTACCCCCGGTAAAGGGATGCCAAACAGCAGATCCCGGGTATCCTTTTTCCACCAGTCAAGGATAATTTCCAGTTTGTTGTTGAAGAACGATGCATCAAAACCGATGTTGACTGTTTCACTGGTCTCCCATTTTGCATCAGGATTACCAATCCGGCTTTGCGCAAAACCCTCATCGACACCGCTATTCTGGCCCTGAATGGGGTAGAACGTATTGCCTCGGTCAGAACGATAAAGAGAGAACTGATTTGATGGATCTACGTTGTTCGAGTTACCCATTTCACCCCAGCCACCACGAATTTTCAGATCGTTAATCCAGCTCACGTTTTGCATAAAGGGTTCGGAGGTCACCCTCCAGGCGGCAGATATAGCCGGGAATACCCCAAAGCGGGTGTTCTCACCAAAACGGGATGAACCGTCCCGGCGGAGTACTCCGGTCACATAGTACTTTTCTTTGAAATTGTAATCCAGTTTTCCAAAAATCGAGTAGAATTTCACTGGGGTAAAGATAAAACTTCCTACCTGAGGACTTTGAACGGTAGACAGGCTTTGGAAGTCAAGATCGGTAGAGAAAGGATTTATTCCCGATCCACTGAACGCACGACCCTGACCGGTAGTTAGCGACTCAATCCCACCCAGCGCCGTAATGCCGTGAGAGCCAAATTGACCCTTATAGGATGCTGTATTGGTAAATACCCACTGGAAAAAGTTAGATCCTCCTTCAGAAAAAGTGTTGCTGGCTTCCGGCTCCGAGTCACCCAGATAACGGAAACCATAATTAACAAAGTTGGAATTATTAAATTGACCTCCGATACTGGATTTCAACGTCAAGCCTTTTGCAGGTGTGACCGCCAGATACAGGTTTCCAAAGGCGTTTGCGTTAAAGCCTTTGTCATCCCCATTATTGCGTACCAATCTTCTGACCGGGTTTCTGGGGTTGTTGAAACCGGCTGCACGGGTACTGGCATAACTTCCAAATTCATCAAAAACCGGCAGTATCGTCGGCATCCGGTAGGCAGATAACACTTCAGATTCGTCATCAGCTACTCCGATGCCACCGGAACCACCTTGCTGGCCATTAATAGCCCGGTAAGTAAACTGCAGGTTTTGGCCGAGGCTTAACCACTTGACCAAATCCCATTCCGAGTTGGCCCGGAAAGAATATCTCTTAAATTCGTTTTCAAGTAAAATACCGGACTGTTCCTGGGCTCCCATACCGATGTAATACCGACCATTTTCCGTACCTCCACTGAATCCCAGACTGTGCCGCTGAACCCTGGCTACCCGGGTAATCGCATCGTACCAGTTGGTACCAGCGAGATTCGGGCGAATCAGAAATACGTTTTCCGGATTAGCTTCGTAAGCAGCCTGGATAGCAGCAAGATCGATAGAACCTCTGACTGCATTTTGTCCATTTGCATGCAGATAGTCCGGAAAAGAAGGGGTGGCGTTGGAGCCATACTGAGGATGTGAATAAACCGGTTCGGTTCCGTTGGCTCTCGCATTGTTTTCATAGGCAATATGAGTCCACCTAGCCATTTCCTGTGGGTTCATCATTTCAGGCGAGCCACTGACATTCGGATCTGTAAAACCCACCATACCGTTATATGAAACTTCCATCTTCCTTTTTTCACGGGCGCCCTGCTTGGTCGTATAAACAATAACTCCGTTGGCTGCACGAGCTCCGTATATTGATGCTGAAGCCGCATCCTTCAAAACGGTGGTTGTCTCAATATCGTCCGGATTAAGAAAGTCGGTTGAACCTACCGGTACTCCATCAACCACATATAGTGGTTCATTGCCCTCAAAGGCACCAAAGCCCCGGACCCGGATGATGCTGCTGGTACCTGGCTGGCCATTCGTGATCACCGTCACCCCGGCAACTCTCCCCTGCAGTTGCTGTTCAACGTTTCCTGAAGGGATTGCAGCAAGTTCCTTCGCTCTCACGACAGAAACCGCACCTGTCGTCTGACGCTTGCTTTCTACCGCATAACCGGTCACCACAATTTCGTCAATCAAAACCCCTTGTTCGAGGGAGATATTGAGCGTTTCTCCATCTCCCACCGTCAACTCCTGAGTGGAGTATCCGGTAAATGAAACAACAAGAACTTCTCCTGTACTGACATTCAACTCATAATTTCCGTCAAAGTCAGTTACCGTACCATTTGTTGTACCCTTGACCAGTATCGTAGCTCCAATCAGGGCCTCTCCTGTGCTGGCATCCGTGATCGTACCGGAAATGGTACGACTCTGTGCCGTGGCAAACTGCGTTGATAGCAACAGTGCTATTACGACAGTAAAAAACCTGGCAAAGTCTTGGCAGTAGCCTTTCATCATTCTAGCATTTTTTTGTTAATAAATATATGATTCCCTTAAAACAGATGGTGAAGCTAAAGTTTTCTCGTAAAAAAAGTTAACATTCGGTTAAAAAAAGTTCATTCGTTAAAATCGTAGTACAAAATTGGGATTGATCGTTTAGTTCACATAACATATTCTCCCAAATAGAATGTTCAGCTTCATTTGTATGGAAACGATTCGGACAACAGGGATGCTGTCTGTAGGGAAACCTTAAGGATATGTTAAGATGCCGACCGGGAATTTATTGCTACTCAAATTCCACATCACTGGCCGAAGGAGGCCGTGCTTCCGGGTCACTCCAATGCAGGTAATTAGGTTGTGGACCCATTTCCAATATTAACTCGCCCCCTTCCATAATTTCAAAATGCCTCAGGTAACATCGCGTAAGGGGTTGCTCCTGAAGGGTAGCGGACTGGATATATTTGTTGTCCGGAGTCAGGAATCTTGCCCTGATCGTAAAGGTCTTGCCGTCACCAATGTCAATCACTACTTTCTGGAACATAGGTGTACCAATCACATAGACCCCTTCAGCTGGATTAACGGGATAAAAACCCATTGAACTTAACAAAAACCAGGCAGACATCTGTCCGCAATCTTCATTACCACAAAGACCGTAGGGAGTATCGTT
The DNA here is from genome assembly GCA_041748995.1 of Saprospiraceae bacterium. GTDB lineage: Bacteria > Bacteroidota > Bacteroidia > Chitinophagales > Saprospiraceae > JABDMH01. The sequence continues at coordinate 12,301 of JBGTCB010000873.1, forward strand.
ATATTGAGTTTCCATGATTTCCCTGACGATTTCCTGAGTTTTCCAGGGTGCCCCGGCATAACCGTACAAATAGGGTATGTGATGACCTGGTTCGTTACCGTGGGCATACTGACCAATCATTCCGGTGATGTCGGCGCTAATATTTTCTCCCCGGATCTCGGAGCTCATATTAAACATTGTATCCAGTTTCTTCACAAAAGAATCGTCACCCCCATGCAACTCAATCAGTGACTTAACATCATGCGGTACAAACCAGGCATGTTGCCAGGCATTACCTTCTGTATATTCCGCCACGGCAAAATTATGATCGGACACTAAGGGATCAAAAGGTTCTTTCCATTCACCATTGATCAGCTTAGCACGCATGAAGCCGGTGGAAGCATCAAATAATTGCTGATAACTCTCCGACCTCTTCATAAAATAATCATATTCTTCCCCTTCTCCGAGTATCAGTGCAATCTGGGCAATGCACCAATCATCGTAGGCATACTCCAGTGTGCGGGTTACGGATTCTCCATAAAGTTCATAAGGTATGTATCCGTATTTCCGGTAATGGTCAGTGCCCCTGATGTCCTGCATGGCGCTGACTTTCATTGCCTCGTATGCTTTTGTCACATCAAAATCGCGATGTCCCTTGAGAATGGCATCGACGATAACCGGTACAGCGTGATATCCTGTCATGGTATTGGTCTCATTGCCCAACAAGGACCATACCGGTAAAAAACCATATTCATCATAATGGGCTAAAAGCGATCGGACAAAATCATTCACCCTTTCGGGTTGTGTGATCGTAAGTAACGGATGGGCTGCCCTGAAGGAGTCCCACAGCGAAAAGATATCGTATCGGGTATAGCCTTCAGCAGTGGCTATGGTTGAATCGGCCGCCTTGTAGTGACCATTGGCATCCGAATAAATAACCGGTGCCAGATAAGTACGGTAAAGCGAAGTGTAGAAGGTGCGCAGTAAAGCCTCATCCGTGGTAGTCACTTCGATCCTCGAAAGCTCCCGGTTCCATTTGGAAGCCGCCTCAAAACGTACCCGGTCAAAATTCCAATCCGGTATCTCGTCAAGGGCTTTCAGAGCACCAGCTGTGCTTGCGGATGAAATGCCAACCTTGACCAGCAACGGTGATTTGTCGGTGGCAAAGGTGATGTGCGCCCTTATTTTTTGCCCGTCCAGATTTACGCCCTGTTTCCGCTCAGTACTATCATATATTTCTATTCTTTCCGGTTCATCTGAAAATTCCAGGGCAAAATAGATTCTTTGATCTTTGGCCCATCCGGTAGAAAATCTTTGTCCGGTGAAAATTGTACTCTCCTTTTGTTCTATACCGGTTGCGACCGGACGATCCCAGTTTATATGATAACCCAGGTCCAGAATCACCGAGGGTTGAGCTCCTTCAGGATAAACATAACGGTGAAAACCAACTCTCTCGGTCGTCGTCAATTCTACCCGGATTCCGTTATCCAGTTCTACTTCGTAATATCCCGCTTTTGCATTTTCATTTTTATGCTTGAATGTAGTGGAGAAAGGTTCTTGCCGTATATCTGCGACAGGAGAAGACAGATCAAAATCGCCAAGAGCAGGCATCAGAAGAATATCACAGAGGTCTCCAATCCCGGTGCCACTTAAATGGGTATGACTAAAACCAACAATGGTGCTGTCAGCATAATTATAACCTGAGCACCAGTCCCAGCCTTGAGTGCCATTGTCCGGACTAAGTTGAACACTCCCAAAAGGCACGGTTGCGCCCGGATAAACGTGTCCGTGGTCAGCAGTACCGATCAAAGGATCGACATAGCCGGCTATTCCGTAATCGAAAGAAACCTCCTTACCGGAAGGACTACAAGCTATCACCAAAACTAGAAACAGGTAGCGTAAATCCTGCATGAAAATAAAGGTCTCTAATTTATATGACTAAGATACAATTGACCGGGCAATGATAAGGTGTTGATAAAGTCTCATCAATAAAGCATAGAATCCAGACACCTGGACTTATGGTTACACGCTATGGCTAATTTACTCTGATTGATCTTCATTATCATCATGCAATGGATCAGCAATGGGAAGACTTATTTCTGCAAAATGTTTAAAAATTGCAGCGGCAGCAGATCTACCTGCGACCTCTGTAACTTCATCTGGTGAAGCTTCACGCATTCGCTTTACGGATTTGAAATGGGTCAGCAACTTATCAGCGGTCTTATGACCGATCCCTTTGATGTCCGTCAATTCTGTGGAGGTGAATTTTTGTGACCGCTTTTGGCGGTGAAAGGTGATTGCAAAGCGGTGAGCTTCATTGCGTAATTGCTGGATCAGTTTCAGAGACTCTGACTTTTTATTGATATAGAGGGGTATGGAGTCTCCCGGGAAAAATATCTCTTCCAGCCTCTTAGCTATGCCTACAATCGTAAGCTTCTGATCAATTCCGAGAACCTGAAGACTTTTCACAGCGCTGCTGAGCTGACCTTTGCCACCATCGATAATCACCAACTGGGGTAGGGCTTCGCCTTCCTCGAGCATGCGACGGTATCTGCGGAAGACTACTTCTTCCATGGATGCAAAATCATTGGCTCCTTCCACAGTTTTTATATTGTAATGCCGGTAGTCCTTTTTAAAAGGTTTCGCATTTCTAAAAACTACACAGGAGGCTACCGGATAGGATCCCTGCATATTTGAATTGTCAAAACATTCGATATGATAGGGTAATTCGTCCATTTGGAGGTCCTGGGCCAGTGTCCGGATGATCCGTTCTGCATGGGTGACTTTGCCCATTTTATTCATCTCCTCTTTTCGCTTCTGCAGCTTATGTAAAGCCAGGTTTTTGTCGGAAAGTTCGAGTAATTTATATTTGTCACCCCGCTGCGGTACTGTGATCGTGAGGTTGGGATCAGCTAGTTCTATAGGAACCGGTACAATGATTTCATGGGTAATACTACCGAATTTTTCACGAATCCGGGGTATCGCATAAGCCAGGATATCTTCAGGTTCTTCCGCAATCTTCAGGGTCAATTCAGCAATATAGGTGTTAATGATGGCTCCGTTGACCACTTTCATATAGTAAATCAAACCTTGTTCGTGGTCAATGTCAACAGAGAAAACATCCACATCATTGAGGTGGATATTGGCCACAGTTGATTTGCCCTGATAATCTTCGAAGGCTACCATCTTGCTTTTCCATTGTTGGGCCCGCTCAAAATCTAGTTCTTCGGCAGCCTGATGCATTTGGTAGAACAAATGGTCTTTAACTGGTTTAAAATTTCCTTTTAAGATATTTTTCACCTGATCAATTCTCTCCAGATATGTCTCTTCAGGTTCAAGTCCAACACATGGGCCATAGCAGTTTTTAATATGATATTCCAAGCAAACCTTAAACTTACCGCCCGTGATATTCTCCTTTGATAAATGAAACGCACAGGTACGCAATGGGAAAAGATCCCTAATGAGGTCAAGCAATACTTTCGTTCTCCACTTAGAGGTGTACGGACCAAAATAAGCAGAGCCATCTTTAATTAATTTACGGGTAAAAAAAACCCGGGGATAGGGTTCGTTTTTAATACACAGATAGGTGTATGATTTACCATCTTTAAGATCAACATTATACCGGGGTTGAAAACGCTTGATCAGGCTGTTTTCCAAAAGATAGGCATCGGCCTCCGAATCCACCAAAGTCACATTTACCTGCTGGGCATGTTTAAGCATGACCCGGGTCTTATTCATTTGTTGTTTTGCACTATTGAAGTACGAAGTGACCCGGTTTTTGAGGTTTTTAGCCTTACCCACATATAAGACTTTGCCTGCTTTATCAATAAATTGATAAACTCCCGGCTGGTCGGGTATTGTGTTGGCGATATGGGTAAAATCTTCTTTTGTCATGTAGCTAACTTCACAAACGTCAGACCTATATGATCAGTTTAGTTCCTTATCGAATAGATCGTCCACTCTTCCGGATGTATATAACTTTCCTATATAAAGAAGGTTTTAATGCTGGGTACAAAAGGTACCATGTCCGTCTTTACGTTCTTAGGTACAGTCGCCCCTTCATGTGGCTAAATAAATAGAAATACGGCTAAGGTAATATCCAATTATCAGATACAGATGAAAGAACTTGTTGACCAGAACTCTGTTTGATCCCGGATATATATTAAATTTGCCGCCCGTTAATGTGAAATCCACTAATGGGATTTTGAAAAAACAATAGAATGAATCTCTCTTTTAAGGACAAAAAAGTACTGGTACGCGTTGATTTTAATGTACCGTTTGACTCAGATTTCAATATCACTGACGACACCCGAATCCGGGGAGCCGTTCCTACCATTCAACATATATTGCAGAAGGGAGGTGCTGTAATTCTAATGTCGCATCTGGGTCGACCCTTGAAGAAACTTTTGGCCGATGGAACCATCGACGTCAAAAAGCATACCCTTAAGCATCTGGTTCCTCATCTTTCTGATTTGCTGGGAGTAGAGGTACAGTTTGCCAGCGATACGGTTGGAGTGGAGGCCAGGGAAAAAAGTAATCAATTGAAACCAGGGGAAGTCCTGTTGCTGGAAAATACCCGCTTTACCAAAGCAGAAGAAGCCGGGGATGCCGGGTTTGCCCGCCAAATGGCAGATTTGGCCGATATTTACGTGAACGATGCATTTGGATCTGCACACCGGGCCCATGCCTCGACAACTACAGTCGCCAATTTCTTTGACAGTTCTCATAAGGCTTTTGGATTTTTAATGGAAAACGAAATCATTAATGCAGATCGGGTATTGAAGAATCCGGCTCGTCCTCTGACAGCGATCATAGGAGGTGCCAAAGTTTCTGATAAAATTCTCCTCCTGGAAAGGCTGATTGATTTTGCTGACACCCTTATTATTGGAGGGGGCATGGCATACACTTTTGTGAAGGCCCAGGGAGGTCAGGTTGGCAAATCGCTGGTGGAAGATGACAAATTGGATCTGGCTCTGAAGCTCTTGGACAAAGCCAAAGAAAAAGGAGTGCAACTCCTGTTGCCGGTGGATTCAATTATCGCGGATGCTTTTGCTGCTGACGCCAGGCACAGGACCTGTAAAACGAATGAAATTCCTGATGAATGGATGGGCCTGGATATAGGATTTGAGGCTGTAAAGAAATTTAGTGAAGCTATTTTGCACTCGCAATCTATTCTCTGGAATGGGCCGATGGGAGTTTTTGAAATGGAAGCATTTGCCAATGGAACCAAGTCGATCGCAGAAGCTGTAGCGGAAGCAACCAGTAATGGGGCATTTTCACTGGTCGGTGGGGGTGATTCGGTAGCAGCTTTGACTCAGATGGGTTTGGCAGACAAAGTCAGCTTTGTCAGTACGGGTGGTGGTGCGATGCTGGAATATCTGGAAGGGAAGGAATTACCGGGTATTAAGGCGATGAAGGACTAATCGCTTTTATCGTCAAACCACTTTGTAAGAAAAGTCTGGTGGAGCATAAGTACAAAGTTCTGGATCCAGGTGGTTATTCCTCTTCATCTCTACGCCAATCTTCCATTACATCCCTGAACTTATCTTCAATAACTGAAGCTACAGCTTTAACTGTATCGATGATATCCTCCAGACTGTCTTCGATTTTTTCATCAAGACTTAGTGGTGCCTCTTGCTTTATCTTCAATACCTGTATGGCTTCGGCAGCCTTTTGAATAGTTTCATTATCCGATCGGGCTTTCTCTGCTTCTTTGATCTCCTGAGCAATCTTCTCTTTAATTTCAGCCTTTAGCTTTTCTTCAAGTTCCTGCTGCTCCTTCTTTCTCTTTAAACTTTCTATACGCCTTTCAAGGTCCTTTTCGGTTTTGTGCATTTCCTGAAGTTTCTCTTCTTTCGAAAGAACCCGTTCTTCAATCATCCTTGTTTTAGCAGCCCTTAATTGAGATTCGAGAGAACCATCGGAGTCTTCCAATCTCTGGGTATGAAATTCGAGTTCTTTTCGATCTCTTTTGATAGACCGGTCCATCTTTTCAATAGCAGAGGTGAGGCCATCCAGACGTCTCTGAAGCCGGGAGAGAGGATCAGATTTACCTGTCGCTCCTGTCTGACCAAACTTCTTTTCCTTAACAACTTTAAAGAGACCATCGATTTTCTTCCACAGGATCGATCGATGTTCATTTGTAAATTCTGTGGTTCGAAAAGATCGCTGGATGTCCTTTAGTTCCTGAAAAATATTTTGCAGACTGAGACCTTCTTCTATTTTATGTTCAATTTTTTCCAATTGTTCTTTGAAGGTCTGCAAGTGCTTTTCGGACAAGTCATTGTATTCCTGATCGAAAGCTTTTCTTAGTTTTTTAAGATCATCAAACAGAGCATCGGTATGTTTCCGGATGGTATCTGCGTGATGTTTAAAAAGATTCTTCTCGCGGACCTGCTCCTGCACTTTGCTCCAAAATCCCTTTAACCCGTCAAAGAGCGAAGGATCAAACTTTGTCAACCGGGAAAATTTCTCCTTAAAATCGTCAAGCTCTTCATGATAGGTATGATAGAGTTTCGAGCTTAACACGATAAACTGCCACTCAGTTTGGGCTCTTTTAAGAATATCATCTCGTTCAATCGTGTAGCCTTCGGGAACCAAAGAACCGGTAATTGACAGTGGCATCTGCAAATGCTGGTGATCTTCCGGAAATAAAAGGTCTTGATCCAATCTCCAATTATCATGCATTTGCGTTACAAAATCCTCCGTCGTTGAAGCTTCCGGAAAGATGTATACGTCAACATTATTTTCCTCTTCATTTAACTTAAATCCAAAAAGGATCCGCTCATCCTGAGCCGATTTTCCCCAAAAAACTAGTCTTGTTCTCATGTGTTGCTGGTTTCATTTTCCCGTTATCATCACAGTGTATCAGGCTAAAGGCGAGATAAGTTAGTGTAATGTACTAGAAAATACAAGTTAAACCCAACCCTTTTGTACCAAATATTCTGCAATTTGAATTGCATTGGTGGCTGCTCCCTTCCTTAGGTTGTCTGCCACAATCCAAAGGTTTAGTCCATTATCAATTGATTCGT
>JBGTCB010000874.1:0-2640 GCA_041748995.1 Saprospiraceae bacterium
ACTTTGACTGGCCTGGAGGACCGGTGGCAGGACATGGAGAAGCATGAAGCTTATTGTGCCGGCCATCTTATCGAAGCCGGAGTAGCTTATTTCCATGCCACAGGAAAAAAGATTTTACTGGATGTGGCTCAGAAAATGGCCGACCATATGGACAAGTACTTTCGTCTGGCCGGTAAGAATTGGGTAACCGGCCATCAGGAGGTCGAATTGGCACTGGTAAAACTATACCGGATGACCGGGGAAGATCGCTACCTGCAACTGGCCAACTGGTTTCTCGAACAAAGAGGGCATGGTCATGGTAAAGGTAAGATCTGGGATGAGTGGAATGATCCCGGATACTGTCAGGATGCCTTACCGGTGCGAGATGCCAAAGAGATCACTGGACATGCTGTGAGGGCTATGTATATGTATACCGGTGTCGCCGATGTTGCTTCCTTCACTCATGATACTGGCTATATCAAAGCCATGCATACTATTTGGGAAGATGTCGTCTATCGCAATATGTACCTGACCGGGGGTATTGGATCTTCAGGTAGCAATGAAGGGTTTTCGCTCGATTATGACTTGCCTAACGAACAAGCCTATTGCGAGACATGTGCTTCCGTAGGTATGGTATTCTGGAACAAACGCATGAATTTACTTACCGGAGAGTCGAAATTTATCGACATCCTGGAAAGATCATTATACAATGGTGCTTTGGATGGGCTATCGCTCTCCGGTGATCGTTTTTTTTATGGTAATCCATTAGCCTCCAGTGGACAGCATAGTCGCCGGGCCTGGTACGGCACCGCTTGTTGTCCCTCAAATATTGCCAGATTGGTAGCCTCCATAGGTGACTATATTTATGCTTATAACCGGGATGAAGCTTTTATCAATCTCTTTATCAGTAGCAGCACCGTGCTACCTCTGGAGAATGGTCCGGTCAAATTAAAAATAGATGGTGATTATCCCTGGAATGGACAAGTGAAGATTCAGATTGATCCGGAAAATCCCCAGGATCTTACTCTTAAAATTCGTATCCCTGGTTGGTTGGGTGAAGAAGCCACTCCCGGAGGACTATACCGGTTTATGAGTCCCGTATCCGAATCGGTCGAAATCAGGATCAATGGCCAGCCTGTCCATTTCAGCATAGAGCATGGATATGCACGAATTCACCGCATTTGGAATAAAGGGGATCGCTTAGAAATGACGCTGCCGATGCCGGTTCGAGAGGTTATTGCCAGGGATGAGGTAAAACAGAATGAAAGTCGGGTAGCTTTCCAACGGGGGCCCCTTGTTTATGCATTTGAGGGTATCGACAACGAGGGAAGAGTGTTTGATGTCCTCCTACCGGATCGATCAAATTTCACAACCGAACATAAACCCGGATTATTAGGAGGGGTTACGGTGATCCGGACTACGGGAAAGTCCATTGCAGGCAATGAAACCGGAGATGGTATCCGATTCAGCGATAAAGAATTAACCGCTATTCCCTACTATGCGTGGAATAATCGTGGTCCCGGAGAGATGCAGATATGGATGCCCAGGAGAATCGGAACACTGCGCATTGAGTCGGCGAAGTGAAGGCAATCGAAGTAATAAATAATGGACACCCTAAAAACCCCGTTCAACATCCTCCTGGAGGGGAAAATCTATATCCTCCGGGCCGTTATGAAAAATTTGCTGTATGCCATTTGATATACGAACGATATATACAATATACAATTTTTCGATGTGAGAAATAATCCATTAATTGCTACCTAATTATAAAAAAAAAGGGTCTAACCACTCGGTCAGACCCTTCTGTGAAACAAATTAATACGATCAATTTTTCGAAATAAAAATCAAATGGATTGAAAGATCAGAAATTTACTTTTTTGATAATTGAATGGAGAAAGTATAGTTAATTCCATCCTCGAAAATCTGATAATCTGCTTTAATATTTTGATTATCCAGGATTGTCAAATTCCAGCTTTCTGTTTCTCCGTCAGTGGTTAGCGACAAAATTGTTTGATCGATGTTAAACGCCCAGGTTCCGGTTGTAGTCTGCGGTTCGTTCGGGTCGCATCGACTAGGCCCTTCATCATAATTAATGGTACCATTGGGCTTAAAAATCGTCAGATTATCTTTCACACAGGCTGGTAATTGAGAATAGACATTGGTGACGGGTGTGCCAAACCAATCTATAGCCGGTTCAACATTGAGACCAGTGATTTGCCAGTGCCCGGCAGTTAATAGATTGGATTTGTCCACGACTTCATCTTTGTCTTTCTCACAACTTGTTAAAAGAAGTAATAGTGAGGCAAATAACAACATGGATGTTTTCATAGTTTTTATTTTATTAAGTATTTAGTAATATTTAATGACCGTATTTATTATTATTTTCTCAACAAAAATGAATATTCAGGATCTGGTAACCAATGGCATATAGGATGACCTGTTTTTTTTGATGTTTGAAATGAAGAAAATAACGTTTGAATGTTCAGGCTACTACCAGCACATTGGTTTTTCCATAATTTTGCCCATATCGAAGGTGGGTAGGGCAGAATTATCCAATCAACAAATGTATTTAGGTAGGGTCTTTAAGGGAGGCGTTTGGTATTTCTGCCAGTGGCCACCATTTGGAATAAAATGGGGAATTTCTAACTGATTACATAACAG
>JBGTCB010000875.1:0-2950 GCA_041748995.1 Saprospiraceae bacterium
CCATTTTCGCGCATTGCTTTGTCTGCAATAATAATCGGATTGCAGCACGGAATATCAGTCAGACACTTGCATCCAGGGGCATTGGCGTACTTCGCTTTGATTTTTCCGGCAGAGGTGAAAGTGACGGTGAATTTGTGAAAAGCGGCTTTGCCACCAACATTAGCGATATCCTGGCAGCGGCAGCTTTCCTGGAAGTGAATTTTTCTCCGGCCTCTATTCTTATTGGTCATGGCCTTGGTGGTACTGCAATATTATTTGCCAGTTTCGAGCTTCCCTCGATTAAATGCATTGTGACTTTAGGATCTCCGGCAGAACCGGCCCGGCTTAACCACATAGTGACTGAAGCTTTGGTTCAACTTGGCAAAAAGAAAGAGACCGTGGTTAAGGTGGGAGGCCAGACCTTTAATGTGAGTGAGCAGTTGAAGGACCTGCTTAATACCGATTTTCCTCAGAATCTCAGGAAAATGCGAAAGGCTATTTTAATCATGCATGCACCCTTTGACAAAATAGTGGATATTGAAAATGCAAAATGGCTTTATGAATCCACTTTGCACCCCAAGAGTTTCATTTCTTTAGACGGTGCGGATCATATTTTAAGCCAACAGGAAGATTCCATCTATGTTGGTCAGGTTGTTGCTGCATGGGCAACCCGATATTTAGCCAAAGAGCCGGAAAAAGCCCTGGAAAGTGAGCTGCAGGTGGTGGCCAGTCTTCAACCGGATCACCACTACACGACCTTGATCAAGGCAGGTGATCATTACCTGACTGCTGACGAACCTGACTCGGTCGGTGGTGATAATTTTGGCCCCTCACCCTATCAATTATTGAGCGCCAGCCTGGGAGCCTGCACAGCAATGACCTTACGAATGTATGCTAATCGAAAAAACTGGGAGCCGGGAGAAATTATGATCCATTTGAAGCATGATAAAATGTATGTGACGGATCAGGGTGAAAGTATAAAGGAAGGAGGCCAGTCAGGACAAAAGATGGATGTCATTGACCGGATTGTGGAATTCTCGGGGATTTTAACAGAAACTCAGAAACAACGTCTGCTCGAAATCGCAAACCGGTGTCCGGTGCATCGCACGTTGGAAAAATCGGTCCTTATCAACACCCGGTTAAAATCTCAGGATTGATACCTGGTCAAATACTGTCAATTAGGGGTTATCCGGAAGTCGGTGGACATATTATGATAAATGTTAAACCTTTGATTTTAACATAGTTGCACTTGCCAGATCAGATAAAAAGGTATTAACTTGTACTTGTTTTTTTTCCCAGATATGAACATATAACCTAACTACACTCGCTCATGATGACCAACTTTACCTTTAAAACAAGTGTTTTAACTATCCTTTGTTTTCTGACGCTGAATTCAGTTATCGCTCAGAAACCGGTCCAATCCTCAAAATGGAAAGCCTCTGCTTTCAAAGAGTCATCTAAAGATCCCATCCTCCATGATGGCAATGAAGATGCAGTCGAAACGATCAGTTTGATTGATACCGTCATGATGATGGAGAAAACTTCTAACACTTTCCATATCCGGATTAATCCCAGGGAAGGTGTAACTCTCTGGCGCCACCGGCTGCTGGGAGATCTGCCGGAGGATGCTGTGGTGGAGGAAAACATGTGGACAACCGGATTGTCAGTCGACACCTGTTGCATAACTTTAGACAACCTCGACGCGCAGACCGAATATGTGCTGCAATTTGGCCGTATCTCAGACGAAATTCCCGAGCCAACAGTCTGGTACTCCATGGTAGACACCACGCGTTGTATGGGAATTTCCCTTGATCAAATCCAGTTGATTGGTCTTAACCACCGTTCTGCCACCATGATGTGTCATATGGATGCCACATCCTTTGAATGGGTATTACATAAAGTAGGGAGTAACACAGCTAAACATATTGAAACCAATTCAAATAGTATCGAGTGGACCAACCTTCCTCCCAACACTGCTCATGAATGTCGTGTTCGTTACATGTGTGGTGGTATTTGGTCTGACTATTCTTCTACTGATATTTTCACTACAAGTGAATACGAAGAAGTCATGTGTGAGACCCTGAAAAATGATCAGGTCTATACTTCAAACATTTCAACTAATGATGTAGAATTGAATTGTGATATGACCGGAGATCAATACTCCTGGGGTATGCGTCTTTCCGGTACGGAAACATGGACCATCGTCAATTCTAAATCCAAAAAGTATAAATGGCTCAATCTCAAACCGGGAAAAACCTATGAATACAAAGTCAAGGTAGAATGTCAGAGTGCAGCCTGGACAGATTGGTCAAATACGCATTATTTTAAAACCAAAGAAGAATCCAATTATACTTGCAACAGTCCGGGCTCTCATCATATGGCTGTGAAGAATATTACTTACAACTCAGCCAGTACCTACTGTGCAATGGATGGTCATGAGTATCATTGGGCTCTCAAACCTCATGGCAGTGGGAGTTGGAAAGAACATAGCACTTCTAACAGTTATCAGCACTGGACCGGTCTGAAATATAATACCAAGTACGAATACAAGGTTAAGGTTAAATGTTATGGAGGCTCCTGGACCGGTTGGTCAGGCAGTTACTATTTTACCACCAAAGATCATTACGGAAACACCTGCAGTACTCCTCTGAGCCACCAGATGAAGGTAAAGGATCTCACCTACCACTCAGCGATTACCCACTGTGCTGTAGATGGATACGAATACCATTGGTCTATGCGGGAGCATGGCAGCAATCATTGGTTGGATTATTCTTCGCATAAGAATTTCTATAGCTGGACGAATCTGAAATATAAAACAAAGTATGAGTACAAAGTAAAGGTCAAGTGTCATAACGGACATTGGACGGGATGGTCAGCAGGTTATTGGTTTACCACTCCGGATCACTATGGCAGTTGCAGCACCCCAAAGAGTCATCATATGAGTGTGAAAGATCTTACCTATAATTCGGCA
>JBGTCB010000876.1:0-1641 GCA_041748995.1 Saprospiraceae bacterium
ATAATCCAGTAGCCGAAAACTTCCTACAGCATCTTGAGGTCTGAGAGAGGTCCGGTTGCCTGGAAAATGATTTAAATCGATAATGGTCATTTGACTTGGATTAATGAAAGTACCCACATTGGCCTTCAGCGATAGATCGCCGCGCACCCCGATAGGCCACAGGTGTTGCATCTGAAGATCAAAATGATGAAACGAAACACTATTATCCAAAATGCCCGCAATAGCCGTCCGGTATGCCACGATGAAAACGGGTGAAGAGTGCTCGATCCGCTCCCTTTGATTATTGCGCATACGGTACTTCAACCAAGGTTCACCTTTCCATTGCACTCGAAATTGGCTGATGGATGAAGTGTCAAACTGCGTTGATCCTAGTTCCGAATTTATCGGAAAATTAGAAGTATACGCACGCTTTTCGCTATCAAAAATGGAGTGGTCTGTCTGGTTTCTCAGACCACGTCGTTCTGCGATGAGCGCCTGCAAATCGACCTGATTTTTTGCATTGAGTTTCTTAATCCATATAGCCTGGGCAAATGTCTGCTCATACACTTTGAAAAAGTTGCGCTCCCAAAACAAACTAGCCAGATCACTGAGAAATGGCGAGATGGCATCCGGATAATAAGCTTCTGTCATTCTACCCGCGTCCACTTTAAGCGTACCGGAATTTTTCTTATCTCCGACCGACCAGGTGCTGCCCAGACTACCGTTAAACCGGTTTCGGGCAAAACTGTAATGCACTGTGGGTCTTAATCTCCACCGAAAATTCTTGCTTACATTATGGACAAAAAAGGGCATTGCCATGTGGTATCCTTCCACAGTATTGAAATGTAGCCGGGTGAGGGGACTATCCCATCCGAAACGAACCTTCTTTCCGGACTTGTAATTTCCTCCAAATAGAATATCCTGTATAGCAAAATCACCTCCCCTTTTCCGGGAAATCGACATGCCATCAGAGGCAATAGTCATCGACAGCGTGTCTTGTTCCCGGGCCTTTTCCACTTCAACTCTTGAAAGGCTGTCCATCCGGGTGTAACCCTTGACCTCATAATCGGTCAGGGGGATGGGACGAATTACCTCCCAATAGGAAGAGTCCCTCTTGTAGGCATTGGAATCGACTGAGAACTCTGACACCTGAATGATATCCACTGCCGCAGTATCGTTGAAAACTGCCATTTCCTGTTTCATCTCTTCTTTTTCATAATCTCTTAGCATCTTTCGCAACTGCTTTCGACTGACTTCTTGCCCGGAGGTCAGAGCTTCCATGGTACTCGAATGCGAATCCTTGCGGTTGATCAGCTGATCAACTTCAGCAGCTCTGGTCTTTTCTATTTTATCATCGATGACTACGATGTCCGGAGGTAAATCCGGATTAAGGGAAATCTGGTAATCACTGATGTTAGCAAAATATTGATATTCAAAATCAAAGCCGAAGAACGATCCGGTGATATTGTATATATGATTAAGTGGCAGCCAGACATTCTCCAGCACTGGTTCGTAAATCTGATTGATATTAAACCGGATGCCCCATATAGAGGTAGTCAGATCCAGGCTGTGGATGCTCCAGATATTATCAACAATGTATAGGGTCCCTTCAAAAACCTTGTCTCCTATACTACGGGGAGTCACTTTTATCTTGTTGACATT
>JBGTCB010000877.1:0-2912 GCA_041748995.1 Saprospiraceae bacterium
TTTAACCGAATTGTTTAGATAGGATATTTCTGGCATGTTCAAAGAATCAACCAGCCCTCCGGAATAAATTAATGAATCATCCCCAATATGGACATTTCGTATATTTGTGGAAAATTCCCCTGTACCTGAATCCAGTTTCTCAAAATCAAATTTTATAATTCCAGCATTTGTACAAATCCAGATCAAATCATTTTTATCCTGATAAATATGGTAGATCTCATCTTCGGCAAACCGTTGGAACGGAGCTGATATCCAGCTGTATGATTTATCTGGTTGTCGTACTCCCATAGATAGATTCCCTTTGGTGGCAAGCCATAACCTTTGCATCCCGTCTTCCTGGAAATAAATAACCGACCTACCCCGGGAAACAGTGTAAAAATCCGAAGTGATCCTATCAGACAAATCCGAATAAAACGAATCATTATTTACATCAAATTTGTAGATGCTGTCAAACGTAAAGAAATATTTTGTCCCGTCAATTCTAGCCACTGAAATCTGACCGTTCGGCAATCCATTGTCTTTGCCATAATTTTTTACCGCCGGTCTCTCAATTGTTGGACCACCTTTAACAGCTTTGTTAAATGTAATTCTGAAAGTTCCGGTAGAAACTGTTCCAACCCAGATAGTACCATCATCATCTTCAATAATAGAATTCTTTTGATCGACATTATCCAGAATCTTTGCCTCATCAATCCAGGTATCTTTAGTCATGGATTTAATATAGATTCCATCATCCGCCCCCATATAGATTTTATTCGGATTCAAATTTGAGCGCGACATCGTAGTTATTAGATATTCGCCCCCGGTCTTTCTCTTTATCTGGATCGGCTGCTTATCATCGATTTTAAACAAACCATCATAAGTGCCCAGGAGGAGTTCATTTTCAGTCTCAAGAAAAGTCCAACATTGCTTATCAATGTAAGGGAGACGCTTCAGATCAGAGGTAGTTGCTTCAAGACAATAAACGCCTGTAGTAGAAGCGACATAGATGGTTCCCTTATACCTGATGATATTAAAAGGAATCGTAGGGAATTTCCTTGAGTCGAAATAAACTATTGGTGAAGAGTAATCTATTCTTGATATCCCATTATCCGTAGCCAGCCAGATGGCACCAGAATTATCCTGGAATGTATTGTAGATATTATTGTTAATAATCCCATTCCCCAGGTCATACTTGCGCACCGCCCGGCCCAATTTGTCAATGATCAATGCACCACCTTGAAGCGTTCCCAACAAGATATTTTCATCATCAAGAATCGTTCCATCTCCGTAGATAAGGTTTTCAGCGATGAATTCATCGTCTTCCGTTCTAAAGGGAATAAAATGACTTCCATCATATTTAAACAACCCCATAGTCCGGGTTACCATTAAACTTATATCCTCTTCCCCAGGAAAAGGAAGCATGACGAAGACTTTCTCATCCGCAAATAATTCCCTGCCTTTAAGAAATATTAATGAATCACCCCTGATAAGATCAATCCCTACACCTCTCTCCCGTACGTAAAAAGTATCTTTTACCTTAAACATTACATGGAAGCCATGGTTGCTTTCAATAGTTGTAAAGGATTTATCTTGGTCATTCCAAATGAAGATAAAAGTACTGGTACAGAAATAGACTTCCCTATCATTTATAAAAGTATGCCATACATTCGAAAATTCGCGCTGATCTTCCGGCAAAGACATTACCAGCGAATGAAAGGTTTGTTTGCCAGCTTCATCAGGCAAGAAATAGCCTAGTTCTGAAGTCCCTCCAATAAATATTTTCCCATCTGCTGCAATCGCCAAAGAATTAACGGATGATTTGTTAGGAAGGTCATGAAGGTTCCAGAAAGTGCCATCAAACTCCAGCAGCCCGCCCCAGTTGCCGAAATACATGATGCCGTTTGTATGCTGTGCTATGGCCCAGTTTTGGCCATAGGCATTATACTCTTTGGGCGAATAATTTGTAACTATCTGTGAACCCATTTCGATATACTTTTGGGCCGCAGCAGTCGCAAATAAAAAGTGCAGAAAACAAATTTGAGATAGTATTCTTTTCATATTTACTCAAATTCGATTTAGTGTTTGCCATATTACCAATATATCCATAATTCTCATACGCTGTTATTTAACCATCAGATTTTCTGCAAATGTTGATCAAAAATGGTGCTGATAAATGAATGCTCGGTAGGTGGTAGTGTATATGAAAATACGGATAGACCGCTTTCAATTGGGACCGCACTCCATCCATACAATGTATGGCCGGTATGATCCAGTTGAAAGATCGATACATCAAAAGGATCTTTGCCCACCTGCTGTAATTCGACAAATACAAATTTCGCTACGTCCAGCAATTCATTACTTTTTTTCATGGCCATGGACGGCTACGCACCTTCTCCAGGGCTGTTTCAATCTGCGCTTCACGGGCTTGTGCTTCCGCTTTTTTCAAATCCAGAAAGCGTGTATAGGTCTGCTCGAATACCTTTGCGAAACGAGTGAACAGATCGGTATCATTCACTTCCTGACCATAGGAGAAATACAGAAAGCCATGAGAGAAAAAGCATGGTAGTCGACCTGTCGATCTTTATTCCTTTCAAGGGCCTCAGATGGCAATTCTATTCCAACCGAATTCAAGTGATTAATGACAGATCGATCAAGCTCAGCCAGGCTTTCTCCCCGTAAATCATGGAAATAAAGTTTTTCCCCTTTTTCCCAGGAATCATTTACCATGCTCAGATACTGATTGATATGCAAAGGGATAGGTAAAGGGTCGGGGAAGAATTTACCTTTTACGGAGAAGTATTGATTTACAATACCTTTGTGCAAAATTCCAAAGGCACAGGCATTCGGTTCCAATTTAAGATTGCTCATTTGTTGAAAAAGGGAGCGAGGCAATTTCAGCAAGCTCACCACTATGTTGCATAGCCATGGTT
>JBGTCB010000878.1:0-1973 GCA_041748995.1 Saprospiraceae bacterium
TAATTGTGCAGTTCAGATAGACCCTGAACTAAATATTCAGGAATACTATAAAGCTCTTTACGTGCCGGGGGCAGAGTTTTTCCCATTTAAAAAAATCCTGTTTTTCCTTCAGCCGATCGTTGACCAGTTAGGAGGCACAAATTATGGTTATCGTGTGAGATCAAAATATAATCTGTTTACTTCCGACAGAGCCATCGTTGCTCCTGCTATTTGCTATGAATCGATTTTTGGTGAATTCATGACCCGGTTTGTTCGTCGGGGTGCCGAGGTTATTTTCGTAATGACCAACGATGGGTGGTGGGACCATACAGCAGGTCACCAGCAGCATGCAGACTATGCCCGGTTACGGGCTATTGAGTGCCGGCGCACTGTGGTCCGGGCAGCAAATATGGGCACCTGTTGCATTATAAACCAAAGAGGTGACATGAATCAGGAGACCGTGTATGGAGTCGCGGAAGCCATTAATGTGAAGGCCCGTAAAAACTCCACGATAACTTTTTATGCAAAATGGGGAGATGTAATTGGCCGGCTTTCACTATTTCTAACCCTTCTCTTCCTTGCACGGTCATTCGTCCTGTCATACAAGAAATAGCCTTCAATGTTATCCGCCTATATTTTTCTGGGAGGAAGATCAAAAGCCCGGGCATCGTGCTCAAAATGCCCCTTATGGCTTCCATCGCAAAAAGGTTTATTTTGACTTTTTCCACATCGGCATAAAGAGACGATTTCCCGCCCTTGCAAATTGTAGATATTTCCGTCTTTGTCATTTATTTCAAAATCACCGGCTATTTTGAGCGATCCATTGTTAAGTACTGTAATTTTCGTTGATGCCATAATTATCTATTTTCTGTGGTGAAAGTAGGTTTTTTAGCAGACATCCGGGCAAAGAGAACTCAAAGTCATCATGCAGGTTTTCTCAGCGCCTTACCTGCAATTGTGAAAAGCAGACCTAAAGAAAGCTGTTCCCAGCTCAATTCTAGTTCGTTAGATAGACATTGATACTGCAGTCTCGGTAGAAGTCTTTGATCATTGCGGTCAACTAGTCCTGGATGGAATGACCGGCATTCTTGGATCACAATATAAGTTCCAAATGCATTCCATTTAAAAGCTCTATGGTTTTGTCTCTTTTTTTTCCGGAATTTTTGTGGTGATAAAGGGAATATCTGATTCGTCTAAAGCCTCATTAAAATTTTGCACATCTTCAGACTGTAATTTCAGCCATCGCTCTTTTTTGACTTTCCATTCCTCCAGCACATCATTTGCTCTGATAGTCTGACCGGTTGTAACCGGTGGATATGATTCTTCGATCACTGATTGAATATGCCGAATTTTCGCATCCAGCTGATTTGGGAAATTGATCACATCCTGAAAGGTTTTTTGTTTTTCCTGAACCAGTTCTCCTTTGAGACTATCGAGCTGGGCAATAATCGACTTTCCGAGGCTTAACAAGACGGTATCAGGAGCAATGGCTAATCTTTTATTTAATTCCTCAATCTGAGTTTTAACATAATTCATTGCTTTAACACTTTCTGTCAGATCCTTAGCGGCAAGGTCCAGTCTTTCCAGCCAATCTCTTTTTTGAATAAAAGCCTCCGCACTGACCTCCAGCCGGGGATCATTGGAAACCTGAAAATCAGTCTCTAGCGTATCTGTGCCATAGATCATTTTTATCTGATACGCTCCTGAGCCGATTTTCGGACTAGTGTTCCCACCTAAAGTCATCAGACCCGGAATAGGTTCAATACCGTCAGGCACCAGGTTCCATACCAATTTATTGACTCCTGTCTTTGCTATTTTAAGCTTCTTCGGGACCTCTTTTTCCTTCGTAGAAAATACTTTCAATTCGGATCCATTCGCATCGGAGATTACAAATTTTAGCTCTTTCTCATTGTCTAAATCCAATATCTTGTAGAACGCGACCATTCCAAAATCAGGATTCGTACCCATAACAACTAAAGTGTCGCGACGAGGAC
>JBGTCB010000879.1:0-2456 GCA_041748995.1 Saprospiraceae bacterium
TGCCGGAGGCGTGATTTGTGCCGCAGTAGAGTATCAGGGAGGAACAGAACAAACTGCAAGGGAGACTATACATCAGAAGATTCGTTTTAATACAGAAGAAGTTATCAGAAAATCACTGGATGCGAAAATTCCACCAAGGGAGGCTGCAAATGATTTGGCAGCGGAGCGGGTAAAAAACGCGATGCGTTATAGGAGATGATTTTTCATCTGTATTAACAAGGATGGATGATCAAATTGACAACAGAGTGTACCAATAAAAACCTCTGAAACCAGGCAAATTTGAAATGAACGAGGCGTCGTGAGGGATCGTTTGTCCGGGTCATCGGTATATGTCAGGTAAAAAAGCTGAATTATCCTTTGGAGGAGTCAGATTAGTCATTAGCGAGCATGTACAAAATATAGCCGGCTAAGAAATAAATAGGCAACATAGATCGACCCACTAAATATGGCCATGAGCCAAAATAATCACGATGGCATGTTCAATCACAGGTCTGATCCGGATTTTGGTTAAAAATGAATTCCAAAGCCGCCAATTTGTTTGAACTGAACCCGAGTGCAATTCCTATTTTCCAGTCTTAAAATGACCTGATAGCTCTGACACCGAAAGCTATATTTTTTGATGAGGCACCCTTATTACCATTCAAATCTTTTCTTCGTACCAGACTGGCAGGAGATTCCTCGTCTTCAGTGGATGACCAATAGCTTTCAGCCAGAAAAATATTTCCCCCATTTGCCAGAGCCGTTGTATTGATAATATCCTGGAGCTGGCACATCAGATCAAGTTCTTCAAATGAAGGAAGATACCAGTCGCCATAGGTAATACCACCTTCCGTTGACTCAAACACCGAACAAGCATAAGCTGCGTATGGATCTCCGTCGTCTGCGTTCAACTGACCGGCAATGATCAGTGTGGTATTCATTTCCCCGGCAAACATACCATCACCCATCGCACGAGTGCGAACATTAGCACCCGCAAACCAACGCAACAAAGTAGAATGATCTTCTTTGGCACAAACCAGTCCATGTTCACCAGAATCATCGATAAAAAACACGATACCACCATGGGCGAAATCACCTACCTTAAAACTTCGGATAGCCAACGTGCCATCAGTCTGTTGGACTAAATTGGCTGATGTTGAATTGAGGGTATCCATACCGGAAATCTTCGCATGACCCTCTACCTCCAGATTTACCTGGGCTATCAGAGATCCTGTTTCCAGGAAAATGCTGACAGTCAACACAGTCATGAAGCAGACCATTAGCCGGGCGAAACAGAAAATTAATGTATGACCTTTCATAGCAAATTTATTATGTTTTACATTGACATCGGCAATGGTAAATAATTAAATAAGCTGCCAAGGTAAAGTCAAGAGTCCATCAATGATATCCCCTTTCGGGTGAAAAACTCAGGATTAAGAACCATTCTCAATCGTTCGTCATAAAATGGAGATGCAGAAGTGGAGGCGCAGGGATCATTAATATTCCAAAAGTCAGGCTCTGTCCGACACCAACCCCACACTGCGCATCGTGTTGGTGGATGCTCGCTTCCAGCCGGGTGGATTAAAGTGTATTTGTCTATTTTCGACCCCGGTTACCGGTCTAAGGAGGAACCCTGGTCGAGAAAACAGGACTTTTCATCGGCTACAGTGTAACAAATAGCATTGCGGCGACGCTTCATAGACAGATAGAATTCGCGAATTATGAAATTTTTTCTCTACATAATCAGCTTCCTTACCGGCATGAATGCCCTTTATAGCCAGGGTATACGTGGCCAGGTCACTGATCATCAGGGTAATTTCCTTTCTTTTACTACGATCTATGTTTCAAAAATCCAGAAAGGAACCGCTTCCAATGAGGAGGGCTACTATGAACTGAGCCTGCCACCAGGTAACTATGAGGTCAGGTTTCAATATCTGGGATATACAACGACAATTGTCAATGTACAGGTAGGGAGTACCTGGCAAAATCTACCAATCACACTCGATGAGGAACCAGTTGATCTGGAGACGATCGAAATTCTGGATAATCGCGAAGACCCTGCTTATACTATCATGCGAAGGGCTATCGGCAAAGCCGGTTATCACGCTCAACAACTGGATGCTTACTCGGCCATCAGTTATATTAAAGGGTCAGGAAGATTAAAAGATGTACCAGGTTTATTTCGCAAACGAATCGAAAAAGCACTGGAGGAAGAAGGGATTGATACGTCCACCGCCTTTGTGACCGAGTCAGTGAGTGAGATCTCCTATCAACGGCCCAATCAATTTAAAGAAAGAGTAATTTCCGTTCGCACGATCGGTGAAGACAACAACACCAGCCCTAATCAATTTATCAACAGCAGTTTCTACCTGCCTGAGGTAACAGGAGCTATCTCACCTTTGTCTCCCCGAGCTTTTGCCTATTACCGGTTTGAGTACCTCGGATTTTATTCCGATCATGGCTTCAATGTCAACAAG
>JBGTCB010000880.1:0-12879 GCA_041748995.1 Saprospiraceae bacterium
TACGACGACATGCAGGAAAGAATAAAGTGCCCACTCTTTGCGATGCACCCAACCTTGATCCCTTTGGTGCTTGCCGAGTTTGTTCGGTCGATGTGGAGTTGGACAATGGTTCTGTCAAAACCGTAGCTGCCTGCCATACCCCGATGCAGGAGGGGTATCGGATACTTACCCATTCCGAAAACATCAACCGGCTGCGAAAGAACATCATTGAGCTCGTACTTACCGATCACCCGCTTGATTGCCTGACCTGCGAAGTCAATGGTAACTGCGAGCTGCAGACCGTTGCTGCCCAGGTAGGTATCCGGGATGTGCGTTATCCGGACGGAGCCAATCATCTGGAGCGACAAAAAGATCACAGTCATCCTTATATGACATCCGATCTTTCAAAATGTATCAATTGTTACCGTTGCGTAAGGGCTTGCGATGAAGTACAGGGCGAGTTTGTATTGAATATGACCGGACGTGGATTTGATACTCATATAATTAAGGGAGCCAATCAGACTTTTTTCGAATCACAATGTGTCAGTTGCGGAGCTTGTGCGCAAGCTTGTCCGACCTCAGCGATTTCAGATGTCTATCAATCCAAATCGGTCGCACTTCAGGAAAAAACCCGTACCGTTTGTACTTACTGTGGAGTGGGTTGTAACCTGGATATCGCTGTAGAAGGAGATAAAGTCTTATCTATTCAGGCACCGTATGATGCCGAGGTCAATCATGGCCATACGTGTCTTAAGGGCCGGTATGCCTTTCGCTTTTATAATCATCCGGAACGTCTTCGCACACCTTTGATCAAACGTGATGGCATCTTTGAAGAAGCAACCTGGGAAGAAGCCTACGATCTCATCACTAATAAATTACTTCACTTAAAGCAGGAATTTGGTCCTGACTCCATCGCTGGAATTTCTTCATCACGTTGTACTAATGAGGAAAATTACCTCATGCAGAAATTTATCCGGGCGGTGATCGGTACCAACAACATCGATGGTTGTGCCCGGGTTTGTCATTCTCCCACTGCCCTGGGTATGCAGCGTACCTTTGGCACCGGAGCGGCTACCAACTCAGTAGCCGATATGGAGCTGACAGATTGTATGATGATCATTGGAGCTAATCCAACGGATGCCCATCCGGTGACCGGAGCCCGGATGAAGCAACAAGCGATGAAAGGCAAAACCCTGATCGTCATTGATCCGAGAAAGACAGAATTAGCCCGTTATGCACAGCATCATCTGCAATTACGTCCCGGTACCAATGTGGCGGTACTGAACATGATGATGTATTATATCATCGCGGATGATCTGGTTAATAACGATTTTGTCGATCAACGAACGGAAGGATATCAGGATTTCAGAGCGGAGATTTTACAATTGGATATTCAAAAAATGGAGGCTATCTCGGGGGTAGCTGCTGCCCAGGTACGCGCCGCAGCTCATGCGTATGCTCAAGCGCCCAATGCTATGTCATTTCATGGACTGGGTGTCACGGAGCATTCACAAGGTACTTTTGCTGTGATGCAGATCGCCCAGTTAGCGATGCTGACCGGCAACATCGGCAGACCGGGAGTAGGAGTCAATCCACTACGGGGACAAAATAATGTTCAGGGAATGGCGGATATGGGTGTCCAACCCCATCAGGGCGCCGGTTACCTCGATGTCACCCATCCGGAGATTCGAAAAAAATATGAAACTTTCTACGGGGTCGATCTCCCGGCTCATGTAGGATATAAGATTCCCGAGATGTTTGATGCCGCTATCGCTGGTCGACTAAAGGCAATGTGGATCATCGGAGAAGATATAGTACAGACAGACCCTAATACACAGAAGGTCATCCAGGCACTGGAGCAAACGAATTTTGTCATTTTACAGGAGTTGTTTATGACAGAAACCGCCAGGTATGCCGATGTCATCCTACCGGCCTCATCGTTCCTGGAGAAAAGCGGCACTTTCACCAATGGTGAGCGACGGGTTCAAAGGGTAAATCAGGTCATCAGTCCGCTTCCCGGCACCAAACCAGACGGGCAGATTATGGTAGAAATCATGAATCGAATGGGTTATCCTCAACCGGATTATACCCCGGATGGTATGTTGGAGGAGATTTGTCAGATTGTGCCTTTTTTTGCCGGTATCACCTGGGAAAATCTAGGTAAAAATGGAAAGCAATGGCCCGTGACTCCAGATGGACAGGATTCGAAAATCATTCACGTGGACACATTTAAACGAGGGAAAGGAGCTTTTCACTATCACGATTTTGCAGAATCGCAGGAAATCGAAATGTACTCTGAAGAATATCCTTACATCCTGACAACCAACCGGGAATTAGAGCATTATAACTGTGGCACTATGACGCGGCGTACAAAAAATGTGGAAATTCTCACAGAAGATGTTTTGCTGATCCATCCGCATGATGCAGAGGAAAATGGAATTAGCGATGGTGATATGGTCAGCATGGAGTCAGCCCGGGGTCAGATCGAAGTGAAAGCGAGGATCAGTGAAGACATAAAACCTGGTATCCTTAGCAGCACCTTCCACTTCCCGGAAATCATGATGAATATGATTACCTCCGATGAATCGGATTCGGAAGCTCTTTGTCCGGAATATAAGGTGGTTGCCGTGCGGATCCGGAAGAGTCAGCCTGTGATGAGTGAAGTATGAAAGTTCTACTGCCTCATCAAAATGAAACCCGATCGAAAAAAGTGCCTGTATCAAATTCATGAAAATTTCTACATTTGCAGTCCCGCGAGCATATTTGCAGGTCGGTGAAGAAAAATTGCCATATTAAAGTCATGATGGCCGCGTAGTTCAACTGGATAGAATATCAGATTTCGGCTCTGAGGGTTGGGGGTTCAAATCCTCCCGCGGTCACAATTCATTTTTAAAAACCCTTGTAATACAAGCTATTACGAGGGTTTTTATTTTATGGGTCACTGAATAGGTCATTAATTCCGTGAACCAATCCATACCAGGATGAACGGACTCAAAGATAAGAATGGCTTCTCTAATAGTCAAAGGTTTCTAAGATTCAATACTCAATGTTTGGCAAATCCTGGCCAGCATCATCTTTAAAGGAGTTCAATAAGATAGTTAAAGTCGTATCGATGGTATACTCTCCGCGACTATTGCAAGCACGTCAACCGGAAGCAGGATGCCATCTGGAGAATGGAAAAGAATGGACGGTTGAGACCAGGACTAAAAATGGTCTCAAGGAATACCGGAGGGCTTCAAAGTCGCCATCATAAAGTCTGAGGTTAAAATGAAGGGAGTAAGTTCTCCCTTCTGTGGAGGAATGTGATCCTATTATACTACGGGATCTGGTTTGTGAGGAGATGGTGGATCAGTTTACCTCTCAATCTCTTCGACTAGGTGGTTCCAGAATCATGCCAATCGGAACAGATCCTAAAAAGTGACTTTTATCGCTTTTTGATTGGAAAGATTATGGAGGGGTCCTCATTTACTTTAGTTAGAAGACCTCTGACCTCATATCCTTCATGCAATAAAGCTCTTCAGGTGGCATCTGGTAAAGTTCAGTCATGACGTTAAGGAGCTCTTGATCAGTGAGAGTTGTGGGTTACCATCTTTTTAGATCGTAGTCTAAGGTCTTGTCTTCCAATAGAACCCTTGACGGTATTCCTACGATTTGAGCGAAGTATCCGTATCTTTAGAATAACAAAAAAGCGCAGAACTGATACAAGGTTGTATCGTATATAAGAGAGTTGGCGGTAATGCTATGACAAAGACACTCAAACATATAACTATTTGTATTCTGACATTTTGGACGGCAGAACTTTTTGCAAGTCCACAAATGCCAGACTATATTATTTATGGCAAAGACACAATTGCGACCTATAATCTAATTCTTGAACAATATTTACAACGTCAAGACACCTCTAGCAAAGAACAACTTTTTGGACTTGCGTTTAGAGAAGGTGCTTCTTTTAATTGTTGGAGAGGTTATCAAGCAATTTACAAAATTGAAAACGACAGCTTGTTTCTTGTTGACATTATTAATTGTGGCGAACTGAGAAATGGAAAAATTGATAAAACTCAATCCCTTGATAAACTCAAAGCCGTTTTTGGAGATAAGTTAAAAAACGAAAAAGTATTTATTGATTGGTTTGACGGTTATGTAAACTTTCCTTTGACAGATGAAGTATTGCGGTGGGACGGAGTTTTCTATAAAATATTTGAAAGAGAAAAGGTTCTTACTATTTCAAACGGGCTTGTAGAAAAAGTAGCGGACTTTGATAATTATATTGACGACCCAAAAAGGATTGACAGAAGAGATAAAGAAAAAATTTTAGACATTTTATTCAAAGAACTAAAAAGGGCAAAATGGAAGAACAAATATGATTTTGACTGTTCTGAAAAATATTTAGTTACAATTGACGAGAACGGAAATATATCAAAAGTCCGTATGCTTTTAAGTGATGAAGATATAGAAGCATTTTATGAAAAGGACGAATTTGATTTTTGCATTAATAAAATGCTTACCACTTTAAAGCACTTAAAGTTTGATATTATTAAAGACAAAGGAAAACCAATATCAGAAGACATCTATTTAGAAATTGGGGTTGAAGACAATGGAAAAATAGAAAATTGGACACGATAAAAGCACATACCGCCAACAGCCGTTTTGCAAAAGCGGGGGTTTCGTGCTTCGATGAGAGTGAAGTGCTAAATTCAAGTTTAGTGCATCTAATGAAGTTTAGTGCTAAAAATCCCCGCCTTCGCAAAGCGGCAAAACGTTGGCAACAATTAAGCATGGTAGGAAGATAGAAAATTAAAAACCACATGCTTCCGGGAAACTAACTAAATATTCATTTAAAATTTAACCCATGTTAGATCAAATAACAATTCAAGAATTTTCGCAAACCTTAAGTCAACCATTAATTATGCCTTTCGACTCAGGGTATGATGAAGGCCGTTCTGTCTGGAATGGAATGGTTGACAAACGACCAGCAATGATAGCAAATTGCAAAAATGCAGATGATATAAAAAAGTGCGTGAATTTTGCTCAAAGCCATGATTTATTGATCTCTATTAAAGGTGGGGGACATAATGTTGCAGGTAGGGCAGTTTGCGATGACGGGCTAATGATTAATCTTTCGCAAATGAATGCTGTTGCTGTTGATCCGGTTAAAAGAACAGTCAGAGTTGAATCGGGAGCTACACTTGGTGAGCTAGATAAGGAAACTCAAAAATTCGGTTTGGCGACTCCGGTTGGTATTTTTTCAACAACCGGAATAGCAGGTCTGACCTTGGGAGGAGGCTATGGCCATTTAGGTCGAAAACATGGCCTTACTATTGATAATTTATTATCCGTAGAACTGGTTACTGCTAAAGGTGATTTAATCTCTGCAAATGAAATAGAAAATCCTGATTTATTTTGGGCGCTTCGCGGTGGTGGCGGAAATTTTGGAGTGGTTACCTCTTTTGAATTCAAGCTTCATGAATTAGGTCCGGAAATCATGATTGCAAGGGTATTTTATCCTATTGAAGATGCTAAACAGGTGATTAAGTTTTATAGGGAGTTCACATCAAATGCGGCAGATGAACTTGCAGGTAATGTTTATGTTTTAAGGGTTCCACCCGCAGATCCGTTCCCGGAAGCGCTTCAAGGAAAAACAGCAATCGCACTCATGGTAAGCTATATAGGTAGTTTGGATGATGGTAAAACGGCCCTGGAACCCCTTGAAAATTTTGGAAATCCATTTCTTCGGTTAATAATGCCCATGTCATTTTTAGCGCTACAAACAAGTTTTGATCCGGGTGCGCCTAAGGGAGTGCGATCTTACTGGAAAACACATTATATAGATCATGTTTCAGACGAAGCAATAGATGTTTTTGCTAATCATACCAAACATATCCCAGGACCGCTTTCTATTGTTGGATTTGAATCGTTTGGAGGTGCGATCAATCGGGTAGAAGAAAATGCTACAGCCTTCCCTCATAGAAGTGCCTCTTATATTTTAGGGTTATATTCAGGTTGGATAGAGGCTGAGAATGACGAAAAGATCATCAATTGGACGCGTGAACTATATAATAAAATGAAACCTTTTGCTTCTGGTGGTGAATACAGTAATTACCTTGATAATGATGATAGCGATAAGATAAGTGCTTCATATGGTTCAAATTATGCTCGCCTGCAAGCTGTTAAAAATAAATTTGACCCTAATAACTTCTTTAAACTTAATCTAAATATTATACCAAACCCTGGTTTCTAAGTGTACTAAAAATGGATTAAAAATGTCTTAATCCATCAAGAATTTATTAATAAGAGTGAACACGGTGTCCTTTAAAGAACTGTTGTCAACAATTGCATTTGCAATAGCATGGCTGGACATTAAACAATCGGCTACAAATCATTTATCAGCTTTTGTTCCAGCAGACATTATGCTGTTCAACTTTTGTTGATATCTTCAAACTCAAAATATTAATAATTGTGCCTAACGTGCCCAAGTTTATGCAGTGCCGGGTCTTTCGAAACACATCACCGTCACACGTTGCTGAGAAGATAAGAAAACAAAACATTCATTACACGCTGCACCCCGGCATTACATAAACTTTGTGTTAGCGCTTTGCCCAGTTATTCATTTTTTAATTTGTCTTTCATTTTTTATCCCAGTCCCCATTTAAGAATTCCATAGTTCGCTTAAGAAAGTCGCTTTCATCTTCAGGGTCCAAATAGGGAGGGAGGGGAAAGTGCCCACCGTTCGGAACAATCCATAAATATGAGCCTGGAATATTCTCATACATCCCCAACGCATGTGAAATGGGAGCAAGGTGGTCATTGTCGCCGTGAATAATTAATGTTTTCGCACGGATGGTGGATAGAATGTCAGGAGTAAAGGCTGGATCGCCGTAATGGCTGGTATAAATAAGCTGTTTTAACAGAAGTGTGGCCTTTTCTTTACCATGCCTGGAAATAAGATCAGCATCTGGATTCTTGTTCCAATGGGACAATATTTCTCTTACCTGTTTTGGAAAATAGATATGCCCTCCAATTACCACGGCACTTTTAACCAGGTCAGGTCTTAGCGTTGCAAGGTGCAAGGTAATGGATCCCCCTGAACTCGCTCCCACCAAATTCACAGAGTCTAATTTCAGAAAGTCGATCAATCCGATAATATATTCCGTAGCCTCCTTATGAAGGAACACTTTTGTCGTGTCCATGTAATCAGATCGGCCGTGTCCCGGGAGGTCAACAGCAATGACTCTGTATTTTTTAGCTAGTTCGGGTACATAGGTCTTCCACTGTGAAGCAGTGGCAAGGAAGTGGTGTAACAATATAACAGGCATTCCCTTGCCTGAATCCTCGTAGTAAATTTTCAAACCATTAATGGTCGCGAATTTCCCATTCGGAGAAACAGATTCCTGAGCCTGTACTTCTGTCGAAACAAAGAACAAGCATACTAATAGCGTGTTTATTAATTTGTTGCTCATATTTGAAAATTATTTTGTTCAATTTACTCGTCTATTTCAAATCCATGTATCTCTTACGAAATAGAATTGTATAGTTGTGCACTTTCTGCCCACCATGCTTCGCGCTAACGTTTGTATATACGCCATATGGCGTATATACCACATACTAATATACGATATACTTTGTAGTTTTAGACGTCTAAATCATCCAATGGACATTTAACCTGCCTTTTGATACAGTCTGTTATATGAGTGTAGATCTCTGTGGTTTTCAAGGAGTTGTGTTCCAAAAGCTCCTTGCACTAGGTAGTCTTTGAGGCGTTGGGCAGCCCATTGTCGGAATCGGGTGCCGTTTTTAGACTTTACCCGGTAACCGACTGAGATAATGACATCCAGATTATAGTGCTCAATCTTACGGGTAACTTGTCGTTTACCTTCGGTTTGAACTGTCAAGTATTCCTTGACAGTTGCCTCTTTATCCAACTCGCCTTCCCTATAGCAGTTGTTGATGTGCAAACTGATATTCTGTTTCGTTTGCCCGAAAAGTGTCGCCATTTGCTGTTGCGACAGCCACACGGTATCTGCTTCAAACCGGACTTCAACCAGTGCCTGATTGTCGGCCGACTGATATATTTCTATTTGACTGTCCCTTGTCTCAACCATGATTTTTTTTGTGAATGGTGTGATTGACATGATTCCTTTTTCGTTTTTGGTGCCATATTCCTTACTATGTTTCAGTTACCAAAAGGATGATTAGTAACCTTGTTTCAGGTTCAGGATTGTTGCTTTTTTTTCAAATATAGATCATTGGAGTTTTCTTGCGATAGATCAGCTCACATAAAATAAGGATATTATTCTGCAGCAGAAATATAAATGGGGGACCGATCATTAACATTCACAGTCAATTTACCCAAGCTTTGAATTTAGCAAAGGCTCTAATTTTTAATTCTATGCAATCAGGTACATCACGAAGAATATCCACTTTTGTACAGGAAAAAGACACAATAAAACCAAGCATTAATAATTTTTTCATAGCCTAATATCCAAAGGGTGGGAAAATAGCCATCATTGATTCTGTGTTTCTACAAATGATTGCACCCGTTCGGGCGTTTTTTTAATTACCTTCATTTCTGTGGTCATTGCATCTCCTCGTGTTACTGTCAGGTTACACACGAAAGTTTGATAGAAGTATAAAGTCCTATGTCCATCTCAGCCAGCCTGCTGCCCGGCATTTTCCTTCCATTTGTAGAAGTTGCTACAGGACTCTTATTTTTTGTCAATCCAATCGGAGTATTTTGTTTCTTCCGCTTCGTCAGTAATACTTTCAAAATCCAGTTTATAACCGTCCGGGTCACTTATTGAAGTAACCCACATTTTATTTCCCACAAATGGTTCCATGGGATTTAGTTTGTTTTTCAGAAATTCAGTGTACAAGTTCAATGCATCCTGACAGATACAAAAATTGAAATTCCAATTCCAAGTTTTTCTTTTGGCAAAAATCCTTCACGGTATTTCTGCAGCATTAATGCCACACCTTCCCTTTCCAGCCAGCACCATTCAATCCGTCCTTTAGGTCTCCAGTCAATCTTTAGTTGAAATCCAAGTCCGTTTACATAAAATTCTAATGAACGGTCAATATCTGTGACCATAAAAAAGGGCACTGCTTGTTTAAGATTTGCTTCGTTCATATTCTTCAATTAATCAATTTTATAATTGTTACCCTTTGGTTTTTTTGGCCTTTTGGTTTTATTTTAAAATTGCAATTTGTCTTTTTTGATCATTCCACCCCTTCGGGGTTGTGATGGAAATTCAATTTTCATTTCTATAATCATTTCACACTTCGGGGTTTTATTTTAATTCCCTTCGTTTATATAGTCATTGTTTCACCCCCTTCGGAGTTTTGCCGCCAATGCCTCATGCTGCTCCTCATAATCGCTTCCATTCCATCGTTAAAAAGTTGCCACATTTTGTAACATCCGCCTTTGGAATCAAAGGGGAGTGTAATCCAAATAAAGCGTTTTCCCACCAATCGGTATTTTTCTCTCTTCACGCATTATACTGACCATATTTTACATAAAATAGGCCTGAAGGGCTGACAAGATTATAAAATAACCAAATACTCCACAACTCTAGCCCCGAAGGGGTGGATTATCCCTCCAATCATACACATACCGGTACCATCTTTAATTTCAAATTTTTGTAAAAAATCAAGGTACTCTTCTCTGAACGAGCTCTTTCGATGATGTCCTTCCTGATTAATGAGAATATTGATACACAAGCGTCACTTTACAGCGACAAGGGGGCCAGTTTAGTGATTATTTCAGAGTCTATCATCTAATTTAACCTGTACTTCATCTGTAGTACATTCCTTACTGTGTTTTGTTCCGCTCAGGGCATTATCGAAGCCGGAAAAGTCATTGCGGATACTGTCAGAGCTGCCATAATCAGAGACGGAAGCCGGATCGTAAACCTTCCCAATCAGAAATGCCCAGTTTGTGGGCCAGGAAGGGAGACCTATGTGTTAAAATGGACCATCCAACTTAGTGGAGTAGTTCGTTTGATCCGCTAAACATTTTCGATAGCGATCAATACCGAAACCTCTTTAGCCATCGCCGGTCAATACTTGTTTACTCTCATGACGCAAACCATTATTCTCAATCTACCTGAAAGCAAGAGCGTGCAAGGAAGAAATTGGCAATTAACCTTTTGAAAATTTATGGGCATGTGCCTCCCGGGGTAAAGATTGCAGTCCAACGACCTTCACGATTTGTAGCCGTGCCGGATCCGGTAAATCGCACTGCAACGAAATCCCCGATTGCAAATGAAACACAATTACTTAAATCCGTACAAGAGGTAGCACTTCCTGTGACCTGGCAGGTGATTCCTGTTGCGCTCCCATTTTTCATTACATGAAATGTATAACTGCCAGCCGGAGTTGATTCTTTAATTGCACCTTCAAACTGGGTCAATGTGCCAGACATACTTATCCTGGTCTTCACTCCATCATAGGCATTCGCTCTAAGACTGCTACCCATTGGAACAAAATTATCAGCATCTCCGAAGCCATTAACAGCAGAACCTCCACCAACGATAAAGGCGCTTCCACCTCCGCCTCCAATGGATGAAACTGTGCGAATACCAAGCGATCCATCTGGTAAGATCACGAGTACATTTGCTGCTGAATTATCCAGGGTTAAATTATTTATTTTGGCTCCCCCATCCACTTCCAGGTTTTGTGCGCTGATAGAAATGCAGCCTATCGATAGAATAATGAGGCAAATTAATTGCATGGTTGTCTTCATTTGATCAATATTTGGTCAATGTGATCTTAGTAGAAAGTTTAATATACATATAAAACAACGGTTTTGCAAAGGTCATAAATCTCCCTGTCTGCTATGGCCTTCCAGGCAGGGTGCTAAATGTACATGAACAACAGCCTCCTGGAGACTGGACTTAACTACTGCGTCTCCCCTGAAGTCTTCCTAATCCAATCTGGCTCTTTCGATCGGAGGTGGTCCATCCGGGATCATAGCTTTATAGACATAGTCGCCTTTTCTTTCCAGGAATTCTTTTTTCATTTCGTCACGAAGTTCGGCGTCCTCAAAAAAATCAATCATCGTCATCGACATGGCTTTTGCTGCATAAGCCATTCCCTTATGACCGATAGACATGCCACTACACGCCACTACCGCCCAGGAATGCCAGGGTGTTCCTTTCGGGGCTGTAGTTACTCCCAGACGAACGGTCGGTACTACAAAACTTACATCGCCCACATCAGTCGATCCACCCATGGGATGTTCTTCCGTTTCTTTCAGAGGATTGATTTCCGAGTCCAATCCTTCCTGGGGTTTATCGACGGACTCCTGGATTTTTTTAGCAAAAAGTTGCTCAGCATCGTCATAGACAATGGGGCCTAAATGCTCCAGGTTCTGTTGCAACCGGGCTCCACCTGCCCGGTTTACCAGGACTTCATGAATGCCTGAAATAAGAGAAATCTTATAGTCGACATTGGCCATGATCGAGGCTCCCTCCGCCATGCGTTCCACTTGCTTCCATACGATTTCCATTCCTTCTCTTTTCGTATCCCGTACTCTTGTCCAAATCCTGGCATAGTCAGGCACTACATTTACAACTTTACCGGCATCCTGGATGTGATAATGTATCCTCACCGTGGGCTTAATGTGTTCTCGGTAATAATTAATACCGGTCGTATAAAGTTCTAAAGCGTCGCTGGCACTGCGACCATTCCAGGGGTCTCCCGAAGCATGCGCAGCTTGTCCGTTAAATTCCACCATAAAATCAACCAGAGCCAGACTACTTTGTACATCGGCTTTAGTCTCGGCACTGGGGTGCCAGTCCATCACAATGTCTACATCATCAAACAATCCTGCCCGGATCATCCACAACTTTCCAAAGTATTTTTCCTCTGCCGGTGTCCCAAAAAACCGGATAGTGCCCTGAAGTTTCCCATCCTCCATGAGTTCTTTAATGGCTGTCGCCGCCCCTAAAGATGCCACGCCAAATAAATTATGGCCACAACCATGTCCGGCACCACCTTCATTGACGGCTTCTTTGACAGGAACCGCTTTCTGAGAAAGTCCGGGCAGGGCATCAAATTCCCCTAAAATTCCTATCACCGGCTGGCCACTTCCAAATTCGGCTGTGAATGCAGTAGGAATTTCCCCTACTCCCCGGGTCACTCTGAAACCCTGGGATTCCACATAATCCGACAGCGCTTTTGCCGACTGGTCTTCCTGAAATGCGATCTCACTAAACGACCAGATCTGATCACTCAGGTCAGTTAACTCGCTGTATTTTTTATCAATAAAATCAATGGCGGTTTGCTTGTTGTTCATTGCCGGATTTTCCTGACTGATCAGGTTCGAGCAAAATATCAGAGAAAACAACGGGAAGAAGAGCTTTTTCATATCCATTTGTTAAGTTGAGTGGGAAAGATAAAAAAGTTA
Organism: Saprospiraceae bacterium; assembly: GCA_041748995.1. Classification (GTDB taxonomy): domain Bacteria; phylum Bacteroidota; class Bacteroidia; order Chitinophagales; family Saprospiraceae; genus JABDMH01. The sequence goes on from JBGTCB010000880.1 coordinate 12,383, forward strand.
TTATTTCCCGATCCTGGCTGATACTGAATGGCTGCTTTGGCAATCGAATTCTCTCAGATGCTCAGCCAAATATTCCTACCTTCCTTTAAAAATTGATCAACATGAAAAACTTCATCGCATTCTTGTTCATGACGATTTTCTTTCCTCTGTATGGTCAGTCTATTAAGGGAGAGAGCATCAATGTTGTCGGAGTTTATGGCATTAGTATTAATAATGTCGGAGTTTATGGCGAGAGTACCAATACTACTGGAGTTGCTGGCTTTAGTGCTAATTTCTCCGGAATTCTCGGCAAAAGTACTAATTCCTACGGCGTTGCTGCCACTAGTACAAATTCCACCGGAGTTCGTAGCGATAGTGGATCCGGAATTGGTGGTTCTTTTTATGGCGGTGGTGGAATAGCACTAGAAATCCGTGGAGCAGATTCCCCATGGGGAGCTGGGGAGGATGATTGTGTAATTCATACCGATGTGACCGATGCAGGAGGAGATATGATCCTT
>JBGTCB010000881.1:0-3216 GCA_041748995.1 Saprospiraceae bacterium
GGGCAGTCACTAAATCATTTTATAGATTCACCTTTGGAAACCAGTTTTAGTATTGATGCCGGCTCCTCGGGCCTAATGAAATGGAGTCTGTCGATACCCGATACTTTTCATTTCCCCATCGAATACACCGTTAAGGCGACCAGTGAAAAATTTCAGGATGCCGAGCGGGCGATTATTCCGGTACTGGAAAATCGGATGTTGGTGACATCCACTAGAGCTTTTGAGGTCAAAGGGGGTGAAACTCGAAATTTTGACTTTCAGGAAATGATCAAGGAGGGTTCTGAAGTGTCCGTCAAAGAGCAACTGGTCTACGATTTTACAGCGAATCCAGCCTGGTATGCAATAAAGGCTCTACCTTATCTGATGGAATTCCCATACGAGTGTTCGGAACAGATTTTTAATCGACTGTTTGCCAATACATTGGGAATTAAAATCATCCGGGAAAACCCATCTATCAAAAGGATATTTGCTCAATGGGAATCAATTAACTTACAGAGTCCATTATTTGAAGATGAGGAATTAAAATCCGCAACTATTGAAGAAACACCATGGTTACAGAATGCCTTGTCGGAGTCTGATCAGATGAAGCGACTGGCTTTGTACTTTGAACCGAATACATTGCAACGGTCACAAATCGAGAGCTTACATAAACTGCAAAGACGTCAGGCAGAAGATGGTGGTTTTGCATGGTTTCCAGGTGGTCCATCTAATTGGTTCATCACTCAGTACATCCTGGAGGGATTGATCGAAATGCAGGAGTGGGTGGATACAGACATGCAGGAACAGATTGATGAATTGATTCATAAAGGAAGCGTATTTCTTGATGAGCAGGCAATGAAAAATTTTCAGAATCTGGAAAAGATGGTGAAAACTGGAAGCACAACCTGGGATGAAGACCATCTTTCACCAATCATGATCAACTATCTCCATGTGAAAATGAAGATCCATAAGTCGCCTTCAGTGGAGATCGTGAAGGTGCAGAATTTTTACCTCGATCAGGCGATCAAATATTGGACAAAGCAACCTCTTTACTCTCAGGCAATTCTGGTGCTGATTTTCAATCAAAACAGTAAGTTGGACGCGAGGGATCAGGTTATCAGGTCATTGAAAGAGAGAGTCATTGTTAATCCTGATCTGGGAGCGTACTGGAAATATGTGCAGGGATTTCATTGGTGGCAAATGCCGATCGAGACTCAGGCCAAGATGATAGAAGTATTCAGCGATTTTGGGCAGGATCCTGACTTGGTCAACCAACTCAGGCGATGGCTTCTTAATCATAAGCGAACCAATCACTGGAATAGCACAAAGTCAACAGCTGAGGCGATCAGGGCACTTACCCTTGGCCCGGAAAATTGGCTTGCGGAGTCTGCACCTTTGCAGATATTGATTGGCAATATACCTATTACGCCCGATGACAGAGCTGAAGCGGGAACTTTGCAGTGGAGATTGACTTTCAAAAGCAAAGAAATCGATAAAAAAACATCTTTGTCGATTACCAATCCTAATGCAAATCCGGCCTGGGGATCGGCCTCTTATCAATACTTTGAAAATCTGGACAGAATCCGCCAGGATGATAATAGTGCCTTAAACGTTATAAAGAAGGCTTTTCTTGAAAGTCACACTGACCGAGGAATGGAACTGAAACCTATTGAGGATCATCTGTTGACCCCGGGGGATATAGTTAGAATACAGCTAGAGATTGAAACGGATCGCGATATGGAGTTTATTCACCTGAAAGATCAGCGGGGAGCGGCGTTGGAGCCCCTCACGACTTTGAGTGGATACGAATGGAATGGAGGTCTTGGGTTCTACCGCTCAAATACAGATTTGGCTACCAACTATTTCATCGATATGCTGCCAAAAGGAAAGTATGTTTTGCAATATTCTTTGAGGGTAAGCCAGACCGGTCGTTTTTCAGCTGGTAATTGTACTATTCAGTCGATGTATGCACCGGAGTTTGCAGCACATACTGAAGGAGTTATATTTCAGGTGGGGAGTATTCAATAAAAAAGCTACCTTAAATGAGGCAGCTTTTATTTAAACATTCAAAACCCGTAGAACTTAGAATATTTTTTTATGCTGACTATTAATATATTAAAAACTTTGATCCGATAATGCCTTATTATTCATAATGTTTACTGAAAGGTCGTATAAATTGACCGGCAGGGTATTTGTAAGGGTCAAATACCATGTTTAGTCGATATTTCGTAAACATTTAGTGTCTTTGGACATTATTTTACACTGACAACAATGTTTAATCTTTCAAGCTATGAGTGAACGTATAGAGGAAGCAAATTCCATTGTTAAAAATCACATGATGTGGTCCATGGGAGCAGGATTTATTCCGATACCCGTTGCAGATGTCTTTGCTGTTAGCGCTATACAGCTTGACATGATCAGACAGCTATGCAACGTCTATGAAGTCAGCTATAAAGACACCGAAGGTAAAGCAGTAATCAGTGCACTCACAGGCTCTGTACTGGCCCGGGTTGGAGCCAGAGCTATTAAATTCATACCCGGAGTAGGCACCGTTATCGGTGGTGTCACCCTTGCAGTTTTATCAGGTGCTTCGACCTATGCTCTCGGTGAAGTGTTTAAAAAGCACTTTGAAACCGGAGGCACTTTTCTTGACTTTGATCCTTCAAGATTAAAGAAGATGTATGATGAGATGTTTGAAAAGGGAAAAACTTATGCCAGGAAAATCAAAAATGAACAGGCTAAAGCGGGTGTTGAGATAAAGAAGGAGGGACCTGATCAGGCTACAGACCCGGTTGAACGCTTGAAAGACCTGGCAAAATTAAAGGAAGATGGGTTGTTGTCTGATGAAGAATTCAAATCGCTTAAGAAAAGAATACTTAAATAGCTGACATGCAGATTGTCCAATACATACCTCATAGTCGCTATAAAATTACGGTATTCAAGTCGGGAAACCGGTTTATCGTCAAATTTGATGATGCAGATCACGATCTCTCGATTAAATTCAGAGAGGGAGAGGTAAACAACTTAAAGGAAGTCATCCGGCAGATAGATGATTCACTGATCGAAAGAATCGATCAGGTGTTTTCCAACCTGGCACAATTGCGAATACAAAGATTTAATCAGACTTCCGGTCAATTTCAGGATATTATTTGATCACATGGTGTCCAGGCTAACCGGGCATCTGGTTTGGCATCCGGGGGACAAAAAATCCCAGAATTGTACTTAAAGTAAGCGACG